>JACRGV010000080.1 GCA_016212215.1 Nitrospirota bacterium | reverse complement strand
GAAGTACGCCCTGAAAATGCTTGGATTGCTTAAAAAGTGTAATTTAACGATCTAATTTGTACGATAGATGATTTTTAAATTGCAAAATCCAATTTTGTGCCGGTTTTACCAGATGTCACGGAGACTTTTGCAAGAGCCTCATATATATATATCAAATAAACAGGTCAACTGAATTTCAACTAAAAAAGGGATTGACTCGTTTAGCTCTATGGTTATGAGTCCCGATGAAGTTGCAAAGATAGGATATAGGGCTTTAATTAAAGGGAAAAATGTTGTAGTTGCCGGACTCTATAACAAATTACTGGTGTTTTCACTAAGATTTACACCAAGATGGCTGATATTAAAAATAGGCAAAATACTCATGATCCCAAAGTCAGGCGCTATCGGCTAAAGCTTAAGACCATATATTGCCCGACAGGACGGGGGGCATATTAAAATTTTATTTACCCTAATAGTCCCATCTTTTTAAGATGCTCAAGACACTTCTCTATAAAGTCTTCAATTTTTATCTCCTTTATATCAATATGAAGGACTGGATTTTCAAAGGGATGTTCATGATAAAAACCACCTTCCTTATCTATTCCATAAATTCTCTCTTCCTCAATAACGAGAGCCATATTTAACTTTTCTTTTTTGGTATTTGAATAAATCTGTATAAAAACTTCATGAGAAAATCCAATTCTTGAAATCAACGTAGTATCAGTAAAATCTAAATATAAAATCTTTAACCCATACCTGATAGCAACATCCTGCAGATTCTTGATTATATCTTTAATTTCCATCATCAGATTCTTTAATTTTATTTATTTTTTCCTGCAAATACCTGATGCCGTCAACTGCATGTTCCCAATCCATTGCATCCTTCTCTACTTCCCATGAAAAGCCTTTTTCCTTCACCATCTCTCTTTCTTCAAATTCTTTAAAACTCATGACATATTTCTTCTTTAACCGTTCATCAGTAAGTTTGTATAAGACAAGCCTTCTCTCATATTCACTTAATACCGCCTCCTTGATTTCATTTTCAGGGATTAAATCAAGCAATTTCATTTAAAATCACCTCCTGTTATGATTCTTTATGATTTCCTGCTAAGTATATAGCATTAAATTCTTGTTTTTCCTTCTCCAGTTTCCATTTAACAATGGCTTGTGCATCTTATATTATATAGGAAAATCAAAAAACTGAGCCTCATGCTACTCTACAAAATCTAAGTCGTCAAGGAGATTTTTAGGGTTTTCGGTGTCTTTCAATGGTTGTCAGCGGTGGGCATGTGTGAAATTTCCATATTTTGAACTGCCTAGTCGATTTTTCCACCGGGAACGGGGGTGAACACTCTGTTTTTGGGCACACCGGTCGGGCAGTACTTTTGAGGATTTTTCAATTGGCATACCCGGTATCGTGTGAGTAAGACTCCGCAGAGGGGGTGGAATCCCAAAAGACGGTGTCAGGGATATTGGCTGTTGGGATTTGCACCCTTAAAGGAGGAGGTCTGATGGTCTCCTCCTCAATATGCTTTAGTATGCTTTTTGTAGTCTGGTAGTCTGTAATAAACGCAATAGCCCGCATGTTACCACCACATTTAATACATTGGAGCGGGTTGACTTCCCGATTTATTTTAACGATGCGATGGATCACGCGGGCCCATGTTGAGCTTGCCCTGCCGGTACCTTTTGTCTCTTGTATCCCGATACCCTGATTACCCCTGTTTTCTTTTCTCTCTTTTCCCCGATGCGAGCTGCTATAGATAAAAGACAACTATACTTTAGCAAGGTTTACAAGACGAGATACTTGGCGAGGTACTGTTTTAAAGCAGGCAAATCAAAATTTCAATACTGCTCTAAACATTTTCATATTATCACATCTGAGCATTGACTATTCACCAAAATAATAGTAATTTAGGTTAGTTGATTCATCCAAAGTTATGATTATTAATCGAACTATCCAAAAGAGTGTAGAAAATTCCTTATTTAAAGGGAAAATTGTTGTTATTTACGGTGCCGGACAAGTTAGAGCAGGCGTTTATTATATTCCGGCTTAATCCTTTCAGCAGAAATCTTAGAAACGAAAGGTTGAATTAATTAATAAGGATAATTATCAAAAATTTGTGTTCTGATTTTTCAGTCATGTTGATAATTGGGGAGAGGCAGGTTATTTAGCATTAATGAAGGCTAACATCTCGGTAATAAATGGTATTAGTCCCCATTTTTAATAGGAGATAATTTATGGGATACGTTCATGCGGAGATAAAGTTGAAAAATCCCCGGTTACCGAAACTCAAAATAATTACAGTTACAGCAATGGTTGATACCGGAGCATTGACTTTATGTATACCGGATCATATTGCACTTCAACTCAAGTTAGAGACTAACAGCCGGCGTGAGGTAACAACTGCAGATGGTAGAAAACAAATGGTTCCTTATGTCGGTCCAATTGAAGTACTTTTTGAAAACAGAAATTGTTTTGTTGGGGCATTAGTTTCAGGTGATGAAGTTCTTCTCGGTGCTGTTCCGATGGAGGATATGGATTTAATTGTATCTCCATGCCATAGAAAATTAATAGTTAATCCGGATAGTCCAAATTTTCCACATGCATTAGTAAAATGAATTCAATGCAATAACGACTTCAATCTAACTCTAAGCCCGGCAAAATTATTGTCATAAGGATATTCATTATTGCATCGAATAGATATTGCTATACTTCTTATTTATAATGTGGGGATTGTCATATTCGGATGCTGGTTTGTACGGCGTAACAAGTCGAGTGAGCATTTCATGTCAGCGGGGCGGTCGCTTCCGGGCTGGGCAGTGGGTTTGTCCATTTTCGGTTCTTATGTCAGCAGTATCAGCTTCCTTGCAAACCCCGGAAAATCTTATTCAGACAACTGGAATCCCTTTGTCTTTGCCTTGTCGCTGCCGATTGCGGCATGGTTGTCGGTTAGATACTTTGTGCCTTTCTATCGTAAATCAGATGCAATCTCCGCATATCATCACCTTGAGACCCGCTTCGGAGGCTGGGCACGAACTTATGCAGTCATCTGTTTCCTGCTCATCCAGCTTACGAGGCTTGGAACGATTCTATATCTTCTCTCACTTGCTATTCAGCCTGTATTAGGCTGGGATTTAAAGACCCTTATAATTGTCATAGGCGGTCTTGTTATTATATATCCGATGCTTGGCGGTACAGAGGGTGTAATATGGACAGGGACATTGCAAAGTCTCATACTCGTAATAGGACCATTGGTTTGCATAGGGGTTCTCCTTGTTAATATGCCGCAAGGGCCGTCTCAGATTTTCAATATTGCCGCCGGATACAACAAGTTTAGTCTGGGAAGTTACAACCTGACGTCCAGTATATCTGAGTCAACATTCTGGGTTGTTCTGGCTTATGGGTTTATCACTAATCTGCAAAACTTCGGTATTGACCAGGCCTACGTGCAGCGCTATATCACAGCCAAATCCGACCGGGCAGCAAGGCAAAGCGTCTGGATGGGGGCGCTTCTATACATACCGATAGGGGCAATGTTTTTTTTCATAGGTACTGCCCTCTTCGCCTTTTATAAGACTCAACACGATATTCTCCCTGCCGGAATAAAACCGGATGCCGTGTTCCCGCATTTCATTATGACACAGTTGCCGGTAGGACTCACAGGCCTGGTGCTGGCGGCAATTTGTGCTGCAGCAATGGACTCCAACCTCAACTGTAGCGCAACACTTTTTCATTGTGATATTTACGAACGATATTTTAGGAAATCAAAAAGCGAACGTGAATCACTCTGGGTACTAAGGCTTTCTACTCTCTCATTCGGCATACTCAGTATCATCGCTGCACTGGCAATGATCAGCGTAAAGAATGCCCTTGATGTATGGTGGAAATACGCAGGCATATTCAGCGGCGGCATGGTGGGATTGTTCCTCCTCGGTTTGATTTCACGCAGGGCAAACAATACCGGCGCCAAAGCAGGTACAGCTATCGGCATCCTTTCGATACTTTGGATGACCTTTTCGCCTAAGTGGAACGGTCTACCGGCCTGGCTTCACAGCCCCTTCCACGACCTGCTAATTATAGTCATAGGAACGATACTTATCCTCGTTGTCGGCCTCGTCGTAAGCTCCTTTTGCAGTGCAGGCAAAAAGAGACACACATGAGCAGGAGTTCATAGGGCAATGAGAACCCCACCCTCACCCTAACCCTCTCCCTGAGGGAGAGGGGGCTACGTTTATTCCCTCCCCTTCAAGGGGAGGGGTAGGGTGGGGATGGGTTTTATTTTCGGATGAACCCACATGAACCAGGGTTCACAAAGGGCCATGAAAATCAGCGGGACAAGAAAGTCCCGCTGTTATGATACTTTGCCCACATTATGAATATAACAACTAAGAAACCGGAACTTCTTGCCCCTGCCGGCAATTTTGAAAAGCTGAAGACTGCTGTGCACTATGGCGCTGATGCTGTTTATCTGGGTGACGGCCGTTTCAGCCTTCGTGCTATGACCGGAAACTTCGACGCTGCCGGCATCCAAGACGCCGTTGCCTACTGCCGTGAACGCGGGGTTAAGGTTTATGTCACTGCCAATATATTTCCTCATAACAATGACATACAGGCCCTTCGCGGGCATATCGGGCTTCTGGGAGAAATCAAACCCGATGCTGTCGTGGTGTCGGACCACGGCCTTGTATCAATCATTAAAGAAAATGCACCCGGCATCCCTTTTCACATCAGCACTCAGGCAAACATTACAAATTATATGAGTGCCCGTTTCTGGCAGGATTTGGGGGCATCAGGCATTGTACTTGCAAGGGAGCTTTCCCTGAAAGAGGTGCGGGAGATAAGGGAAAAGGTATCGCTGGAGCTGGAGGCCTTTGTGCATGGCTCTTTATGTATATCCTATTCCGGTAGGTGTTACCTGAGCAGTTTCATGGCAGACCGTAGTGCGAATAGTGGAGAGTGTACCAACTCATGCCGCTGGAATTATTATCTTGTAGAGGAAAAGCGGCCCGGTGAGTATTTCCCTATTATGGAGGACGACAGGGGGACTTATGTTATGAGTTCCCGCGACCTGTGCACCATTGACCATGTGCCTGAATTGGTAGAGGCAGGCATTGACAGTTTCAAGATCGAGGGCCGCATGAAAGGGATCAATTACGTAGGCGGCGTAGTCAAGGCATACCGTGAGGCCATTGATGACTGTTTCAGCAACAGGGTCGGATTTGAATTACACCGCGCCCGCTGGGCAAGGGAGCTCGCCATGGTCAGCAGCCGTGGCTACACTAATGGGATGTATTTCAGCGAACCCGATGCAGCGGACTATAACATTGATAAATCCTCATATCGCATGAGCCACGACATTGTGGGAATCGTAAAAGAGATTCACAATGGTTATGCGACAATCCTGCTGAAAAGTAAGGTTTCAGTAGGTGATTCAATAGAATTTCTCAGCAGAGGCATTGATGACGGCCGTGCTATGGTTAGCGAGATGTTAGATGAAAATGGAGTCCCTAAATTAATCGGTAAAAATACGGAGATTATCCGTATGTCAGTCCCTTCTTACGTAAGCCCCAATGACATTATTCGCAGAGAGAAGGGCAGGAGCACTGAATGAATACCTATGTCAGCAATTCTCGGTGAAATATCGGGCAAATGCTCTTACAGCGGGGTTAGAAAACCCCGCCTATCGCGATAGGCGGGACATTCTTGTCCCGTATTAGCAATGGAGATATGATTCACAGAGAATTGCTGTACCCAGGCAACAGCGGTTGCATAATCATATTTTATAGGATTATAATAGAGAATCGGGCGGGTATTTTTTGGCAAGGATTTTTATGAATAAACGTTATATTATCTTATTATTATGTGTGACTCTTGGTGTACTCGCCATATTTACAAATTCCGGTTTACCGGCACAGAAAGGAGGGGGGCAAATGATTTTCACGTTGAAGAGTGATGCTTTCAAAGAGGGAGGCACGATACCCAAACCTTATACATGTGATGGGGCCGACAAATCGCCCGGGCTTACATGGGATGGAGTACCTGAAGGTATCGGAAGTTTTACGCTGATTATGGATGACCCGGATGCACCGGTTGGGACATTCAATCACTGGATATTATATGACATCCCTGCTGAGGCAAAGGAGTTATTAGAAGGACTCTCAAAAGAACCGGCACTTTCGAATGGCGCAAAACAGGGGATCACAAGCTTCAGACGTGCCGGTTACGGCGGGCCTTGCCCTCCTAAAGGACCGGTCCACAGGTATTTCTTTACACTATACGCCCTCGATATCCCAAACCTTGGAATCGGGCCAAAGGCATCGAAAGAAGATGTCGAGGGAAGGATGAAAGGACATGTTCTGGGAAAAGCGGTTATTATGGGGAAGTATGGGAGATAAGTTAGAAGCAAGAAGTAAGAAGTAAGAAGCAAGAAGTAAGAAGTAAGAAGCAAGAAGCAAGAAGCAAGAAGTAAGAAGTAAGAAGCAAGAAGTAAGAAGCAAGAAGTAAGAGGTAAGAAGTAAGAGGTAAGAAGTAAGAAACAAAAAAGGGAAGGTAACGAGTTGGGAAAATACTACTATTCATACAGTGAATATCTGAAAAAGATATTTCCTTTTAAAGTCTATAAGATAGCACTTGATGCCGGTTTTACTTGTCCTAACAGGGATGGTACTGCCGGAACTGGTGGATGTATATATTGTGAGAACAGGAGTTTCAGTCCTAACTCAAAGGGTGAGAGGAAGGCCGTACGGGATCAGATAGAGTACGGTATAGAATTCTACAGGAATAATTTCAATGCTGAAAGATTTATTGTCTACTTTCAGGCGTACACAAATACTTATGGCCCTGTAAGCCACTTAAAAGAGCTGTATGCCGAGGCGCTCTCATTTCCTGAGGTAGTCGGTCTGTCTATCGGGACAAGGCCCGATTGCCTGCCTGATGATGTACTGGATATGTTAGCTGAGTATTCACAAAAGACTCATCTATGGGTTGAGATAGGACTTCAAAGTATGCACAATGAAACACTTGTGAGGATGCACAGGGGACATTCTTATGAACAATTTGTTGATGCAGTTTACCGCACTAAACTCAGAGGGCTGAGGGTATGTTCTCATATTATCTTAGGATTCCCCGGCGAAACACGGGAAATGATGATGCAGACTGCTGATGCTATTGGAAATTTTAAAATAGATGAATTGAAGATACATCATCTTTATGTTGCAGAAAAGACGATCCTTGAAAAGATGTACAGGGCAGGGCAGGTGCCGGTTCTTGCAATGGATGAATATATAAAGCTTGTATGCGATTTCCTTGAAAGAATTCCGTCTGATATTGCCATACAGCGTCTCACCGGAGAATTAAAAGGAGAGTTTCTCGTAGCACCGAAATGGGAGACATCAAAAAGGGTACTCATATCTTTGATAGAGAAAGAGCTTGCTTCACGCGGTTCTTATCAGGGAAAGCTATATAATAAAATAAAAAATGAAAAATCAAAAATTAAAGATACATACCCAAAAGTATCTATACTCGTTCCATGAAGTCACCTAAGCAATTACACATAATAACTCTAATATGACAGATCCTTCATCAAACCAATCATCATTCTCTTCAATATGTATAGAATATTGCAAGGGGAAATGCTGTGACCCGTGGTGGGGTATCATAGCCTATCAGGTTAGTAAAGACTGGAGACTCAGTCGAAACAGTAATTTTCTCAGTAATTTTAAAGACGAGATTTTGAAGGGGATAAGAGAGAGAGAACAAAGAGTAGTCGGAAGGTATGTAACATCTGAAAGACCTCCGAGACCGCTGTTTAAATCACCTGAACGATATAATATAATAGCAGAAAACATATCTGTAAACGGGAGTACAATCCTAATAAATCTGCGGGCTATGTATGCCTTCAGATGTCTTTTTCTTTCCTCAGATAATGTATGTACTATCCATCCGGCTATACTTGGCGGCCATGATATAAGACCTGAACACTGCGGCTATCTTGGTTCATTGGATGCAAAACCGAATGAGAAGGGATACTGCCGTATTATTTATGCTGCCGCATCTTCTAAGGGAGAGGAAAATGAGCGGGACAAGAATGTCCCGCCTATCGTTAATATAAAACTGGATAGGCGGGGTTTTCTAACCCCGCCGAAAGGATCTTCGGATGCTCTATCTAAAATTACAACTGCGATAGAAATCGAAAAGTCAGTAAGTGAAAAATACTACAGAGAAGGTTACACATCAGCAGAAATGGCAGTAGACGCACTGATTGATAAGATTAAAGTATACGTAGAAATAAACGCCCCTGCTCTTTCATCCAAGACCCTTAATGAATCGGCAAAACCCCCGGGACGCAACGACCCCTGTTCCTGCGGCAGTGGAAAGAAATACAAGAAATGTCATGGAGCGTAATAACCGGTCTTGAGCCGTGGGCTGACAAAGGACAATGAAAATCAGCGGGACAGGAATGTCCCGCCTATCCTCAATTTAGACATGGATAGGCGGGGTTTTCTTACCCCGCCGGAGGGGATTTTCGAGTGAACAACTATAGCGATAGGGAAGCTACTGTATCCATAACCGTTCTGCCGTCAACCTCCCACCCGCCTATCAGGTAAATATCATTATCAACAACAGCAACACCCATTGCAGCGCGGGGTTTATCAATCGCGGGGAGCATCCGCCATTCCTTAATATCAGGACAGTAACCGGCAGCCCTTGTATGAATTCCTTCTGTACTGTAACCGCCGAAGATATACATACATTCCTTATGCACGCAAATACCGTGCGCCGCAGCAGGCCATGGAAGAGAAAGCCATTCTTTTTTTATCCATACATTATTATTTGGGTCATAGGTGTCAATAAGGTCATATTCAGTCAGACTTTTTGCGGCAAACGCAACCCCGCCGGTAACAATAACATTGCCTTCAAGGACAGCGCCCTTCAGAGCAAATCTTGGAACTGAAAGCGGTGCTATCTCTTTCCATTCTCCGATGCCAACATCAAGTACCTCACAGAATGTGAACCCAGGGTCTTTAGAAGGGCCGCCTTCTGTAGCATCAGGGTGATGACCGCCCATAATATAAATATTATTTCCTGATACTGCTGTACCTGGATAATCATGCGGCATAAGCATATCAGGGCCTTTTTCCCATTTGTCCTGTTCAGGATCATATATCTCAACAGTCGGAAGAAATTTGAATTTGCCGTCCGGCTTCTTATAACCGCCTCCGGTTACATAGACTTTGCCGTTTACAATTTCTGCCACAGCCCCTGAACGGTGAGTCGGCATAGAAGCACCCCATGTCCATGTATTGCTCTCAGGGTCATAAATCTCAACAGTGTCAAGACTAAGGAAATTCGGCCCGCCGCCCCCAAAAACATATATCCTGCCCTTGTAAGAAACAGTTGCAGGATGAGACCGCGGTGTCTGTAATGGCTGCATAATCTTCCACATGATTGCGTATTGTATGTGAAGTTATCAGGCGGGTCAATAGGAAAATTATTTTGGTGAGCGGGACAAGAATGTCCCGCCTATCCTCATGGAAATGGATAGGCGGGGTTTTCTTACCCCGCCGGAGAGATTTTCGGATGAACTCCCATGAACCGTAGGTTCACAAATGGCAATGAAAACCCCACCCTCACCCTAACCCTCTCCCTGAGGGAGAGGGGGCTATGTTGATTCCCTCCCCTTCAAGGGGAGGGTTAGGGTGGGGATGGGGTTGATTTTCAGATGAATCGGCCAAATATTCCATTTGCCAGTTGACTTGATAAATCCCTTTGTTCTATTCTATGTGGTATGTTTTTAGAAAATTATTATTTATCACGTCTGCCGTTCAAACGCATCTCTTTTAACAAGTGGATGAATATAGAAGGTTTTATCTCATCATGTAAAGACCGGTACGTTAATCCGCTGACAAGGCTTACACTTCTATCTGACGGATCGCTTGTAAGGATACTGCGTGCATTATATCTGTCTGAGATTACTGTTCAGGTTGAAGACCAGCGGCTTGGAAATATGCCTGCAAAGATGGCGAAGTACCTTGATTCTACAGAGGATGCAGAGGCTACTGCCCGTGATGCATGGCTGTGCTGTAACGGGCATAACATTGTATACGCCCATTCTGTTATTGATTCATCAAACATTGAGGGTGTGATACAGAAGGGGATTGACAGAAAGAATAAGCCGATGGGCATACTCCTTGGTGAATATAATATGCCGATTATAAAAGATCAGGTTTTCATAGTGCAGATGAAGAGTGATGACCTTGCTGAACAGTTTGCAGTACATGAGAATGTTTTCTGGTCGAGGTGTTATCGTCTGCGTGGAGGCGAAGGGTTTAATGCCGCAATATTTGAGGTGTTTTCACCGGAAGTTCTGAATGGCGGTTTAGGCGGCGGTTTAAATGAAGCCTTGCACTTCGGGAAGTAATTATGGGAAAGGTAAGGGCTGTCTTTGACCTGATTCGCCTTGATAAGCAGTACGGGACACTCCTTCTGATGATGCCCACCCTCTGGTCACTGTTTCTTGCATCGAATGGTAAACCATCTTTAAAACATCTCATTATATTTATCTTAGGTTCATTCATAACCCGCAGTGCCGGATGTGTAATAAACGACATTGCTGACAGGAACTTTGACCCTTATGTTGAAAGGACAAAGGGGAGACCTCTTGCATCAGGCAGGCTGAGCGTAAAGGAGGCATTCGTGGTTCTGTCTGTATTACTGCTGATAGCACTGGCCCTTGTGCTTATGCTGAACACACTTGCTTTTCTGCTTTCTTTTGTTGCAATCGCCTTAACTGCTATATATCCATTTACCAAACGATACATTCAACTTCCACAGCTTTTCCTTGGTGCAGCCTTTGGATGGGGGGCAGTAATGGCATGGGCGGCAGTGAGGAACGAGGTATCATTACCTTCATTGCTTTTCTTTCTTGCAACTGTATTCTGGGCTACAGGATATGATACAATCTATGCCCTTGTAGATATAGAGGATGATCTAAAGATCGGGGTAAAATCAACAGCCATACTTTTTGGTAATCATGTGGATATTGCCCTTGCAGTAATATTTCTGATGACCATTGTTACACTGTCGGCAGTAGGTTTAATATCGGGAATGGGACGAATATATCTGTTCTCTGTTTTCCTTGTTTTCTTAGGCTTTCTTTATCAGGTAATCCTGATTAGAAGGGGATTGGAACGGGAAGGATTATTCCGCCTCTTCAAGTCCCATATCTGGATAGGGATAATTATTCTGATAGGAATTATTTCTGATACATTAACAGGATGAGAGGGTGGACATGCCATATAACGATTTGAGAGATTTTATCAATACGATAGATAAGAAGGGTCAGCTTGTAAGGGTAAAGACAGAGGTAGACCCTAATCTTGAGATTACAGAGATACTGGACAGACTGCTCCATAAAAGCGGTACTGCTGTACTGTTCGAGAATGTTAAAGGTCACAGTGTCCCCATAGCGGCAAATCTGTATGGGACAGTGGAACGTGTCGCCCTCGGGCTTGAGACTGATGAGGTTGGATTAGATGAGATCGGGCAATTTCTCGCGTACCTTCAACAGCCGGAACCCCCTAAAGGGATATTTGAGGCGATAAAGAAGCTCCCTTTTTTTGCAAAGCTGATGAACCTCACGCCTAAGACGGTAAGCCGTGCGGTCTGTCAGGAGGTGGTTATCAAAGGAGCGGATGTAGACCTGTCAAAGTTTCCCATTATGACATGCTGGCCTGATGATGTTGCACCACTTATAACGTGGCCGCTTGTTATAACACAGTCTCCGGATGGCGGGCCATTTAATGTCGGTGTATACAGGATGCAAGTTGTGGGGAGAGACAGGACTATAATGAGATGGCTTCAGACACGGGGCGGTGCGCAGCATTACAGGGAATGGATGAAAAAGAAAGTGCCGATGCCTGTTTCTGTTGCAATAGGGTGCGAACCTGCAACAACCATTGCCGCTGTCACTCCTGTACCTGAGAGGATCGGGGAATTTCACTTTGCCGGCCTGCTTCGTAAAGAGGCCATTGAGCTTGTCCAGTGCAAGACCATTAATTTACTGGTGCCGGCATCAAGTGAGATAGTGCTTGAGGGCGAGGTATTGCCGGGTGAGGAATTGATTGAAGGGCCTTACGCAGACCATACCGGATACTACAATACAGAGGAGTCGTTTCCTGTGTTCAGGATAAAATGTATAACCCACAGGAACAATCCAATATATCTTTCAACGATTACAGGACGCCCTCCAAAAGAAGATGCAATAATCGCCCTCGCACTTACCAGAATATTCCTGCCGCTTCTGAGAAACCAGTTCCCTGAAATAGCAGACTTTCACCTACCGATGGAGGCTGTTTCATACAGGATTGCAGTAGTGTCAATAAGGAAGGAATTTCCTGGTCATGCAAAGAGGGTGATGATGGGATTATGGGGATTCCTGAAACAATTCCTCTACACAAAATATATTATCGTTGTGGATGATGATATTGATGTCAGAAACTGGGATGACGTTATATGGGCACTCTCAACCCGCGTTGACCCAGGCAGGGATACATTTGTCATTGAGAACACACCATTCGACTACCTAGATTTTTCAACCCCACTCCCCGAACTCGGCGCCAAAATGGGCATAGACGCCACCATGAAATCCCCGCCAGAGGTAAACCGGCCATGGGGAAACAAGATAGAGATGACCACTGAGATCAAAGAACTGGTAGATAAAAAGTGGAAGTCTCTTGGGATTTAAAGCAGAGAGTTTCGGATGAACCGTCATGAGCCATGGTTCACAAAGGGCCATGAAAATCAACGGGACAAGAATGTCCCGCCTATCCTCGTAGAAATGGATAGGCGGGGTTTTCTTACCCCGCCGGAAGGGATTTTTGGATGAACCGTTATGAGCGGGGTACTCACAAAGGGAAATGAAAATAGTAAACAGTAAGCAGTGAGCAGTAAACAGGAAAGGCAGTCTTTATCTGCTAACTGCTTACCGCTTACTGCTTACTTGGGGTCATTTTTGGATGAACTCCCATGAACCGAGGGTTCACAAAGGGCCATGAAAATCAGCGGGACAGGAATGTCCCGCCTATCCTCATGGAAATGGATAGGCGGGGTTTTCCAACCCCGCCGGAGAGAATTTTCGGTTGAACTGTAAACTCCCGTTAGATGACAGTTTATTCAATGAGTTTCCTGTTCAAATTCCTTGACAGTAATTACCTCATTTACTTATAATCTCATAGCGCTGAAGGGCAGTTATGCTAATACTGCTGACTTCTGCTTCTTATAGGTGAAACGTCCATGAGCAGGGCCCTCACAAAGGGCCATGAAAATCAGCGGGAGAAGAATGTCCCGCCTATCCTCATAGAAATGGATAGGCGGGGTTTTCTTACCCCGCCGGAGAGAATTTTCGAGTGATATAAAGGAGAGTTAAAAAAAGTGTCCAATGACTTGCTTTTAGAATTAGGTACTGAAGAGATTCCGGCTAGGTTTATTCCTCCTGCTATTGCTATGATGAGGGAGTCTGCTGAGAGGTTATTTATAGAGAACAGGATTCAGTTCATGGATACTGCTGTTTATGGTACACCGAGGCGGCTTGTCCTGATTGCAAGGGGGCTGGCAGAAGTTCAGCAGGATAATACCACAGAGGTCGTTGGTCCGCCTAAGAGTGCGGCGTATGATAAAGATGGGAATCCAACGAAGGCGGCGGCTGGTTTTGCGAAGGGACAAGGTGTAGATGTCTCTGACCTCAGGATAAAGAATACAGCCAAAGGTGAGTATATATTTATTGAGAAACATGAGACAGGGAAGAAGACAAAAGATATACTCCCGAATGTTCTTGAGGATATTCTCTCCGCGATAACATTCCCTAAGGCGATGAGATGGAATAACTCAGGTGCCAGATTTGCAAGGCCGGTCAGATGGGTTTTGTCCTTATTAAACGGGGAACTCCTTCAGGTTAAGTTTGCAGGGTTGGAGGGCGGCGATATTTCTTTTGGCCATCACTTTATGAAGCCTCAACCATTTAGTGTAAAGGGGATAGATGATTATACAGAATCGCTGGAGAAGAATTTTGTAATAGCGGAACCGGCAAAGAGGCGCAGTCTTATCGAAAAGCAGATTGCAGAGATTGAAGTGGAAAAGGTGGGCAGGGTAATTCATGATGAAGAATTGCTCAATGAAACAACCTTTCTTACGGAATATCCGCTTGCTATCTGCGGAAGATTTGATGATGTTTTTTTAACTTTACCTAAAGATGTTTTGATAACAGTTATGAGGGAGCATCAGCGCTGTTTTTCTATTGAAGGGGAAGATGGTAAGCTCCTTCCATATTTCATTGGCATAAGCAATACAGTTCCAAAGGATGTCAATATAATACGGAACGGTTATGAAAGGGTAATCAGGGCAAGGCTCTCTGATGCAAAGTTCTTCTTTGATTCAGACAGCAGGAAGAGGTTGGAAGAGTATGCAGATAGGTTGAAGCAGGTTGTGTTTATGAACAAGCTTGGTACGATGTCGGATAAGGTGCATAGGCTGACGGAATTAAGTGAACAGTTATGCGGCCTGATGGAGTGGGGTGATATTAGAGATACTGCTAAAAGGGCGGCCCAATTATCCAAGGCTGACCTGATGACAGATATGGTGGGCGAGTTCCCTGAACTTCAGGGGATTATGGGATTTGAGTATGCTGTAAGGCAGGGTGAGGATCGTGATGTTGCCTCTGCAATTGCTGAACACTATCTGCCTAAGTTTGCAGGCGATGTACTTCCTGCGACACGTGCAGGAAAGATACTTGCTATAGCTGATAAGGGCGATAATATTGTCGGGTGTTTCGGCATTGGTAATATTCCTACAGGCTCTAATGACCCTCTGGCTTTGAGGCGGCAGGCATTGGGGGTACTCAATATACTTGTAAACGGCAGACACTTTGTATCACTATCCAAGGTTGTCTGGAAGTGCATAACTGTTTATGGAGACAAGCTCAGCAGTGATAAACATAACAAGATTTTGAAGGATGTACTGGAGTTTTTTAGAGAGAGGCTGAATACACTGCTTGTGACAGAAGGTTTCAGGTACGACTGTGTCAGGGCGGTACTGCAGACCGGAATTGAAGACCCTTATGATTCATATTTAAGAGTCAGGTCACTCGACAGGTTCAGACAGAGAGGGGAGTTTGAGCCGCTGATGGTGTCGTTTAAAAGGGTTATGAATATAATCCCTCCTGATTTCAGGGGTGAGGTTATAGAAGAGTTATTGAGGGAAAATGAGGAGAAGAATCTTTTTACAGCGTATCTTGATATAAGAGAAAAGGTGCTTCAGGCAGAGGTTGACATTGAATATGAAAATGCCTTCATCTTCATGTCAGGACTGAAACAGTACGTGGACCTGTTCTTTGACAAGGTACTGGTGATGGATAAGGACGAGGCATTGAAGAACAACCGCCTCGGACTTCTGAATAACCTCAAATCACTGTTTCTTACGCTGGCGGATTTTACGCAGATAGTTGTGGAGGGAACGGCAGAGGGGAAGAAGTAAGAAGTTAGAAGCAAGAGGCAAGAAGCAAGAAGCAAGAGGCAAGAGGCAAGAAGCAAGAAGCAAGAGGCAAGAAGTAAGAAGTTAGAAGCAAGAAGCAAGAAGCAAGAAGTTAGAAGATACATACCTAAGATATTCCCTCCCCCTTGACGGGGGAGGGTCAGGGTGGGGGTGAGAAAAGCATACATGTGTTCACCTGCAGTTGAATATTGACACTTCTATAAAAGACTATTGACAGCAAAATTCCATCCTGCTACTTTAACCTCAGAAGAAAATCATATTGAGAATCTGAGGAAAACCCGATTGACAAAAGATTCAAAGAGAAGAAAGGTTATTCCCTCCGGTGAATCTGAAACTGTGGAGTTCAAAAGCAGCTTTGACCGGGAAGTGATTGAGACGCTTGCTGCATTTGCCAATGCCAAGGGTGGGAAGGTCTTTGTAGGGGTATCTGATAATGGAAAAGTTGCAGGAGTCCAGCTTAACAAAGAAACGATTCAGACCTGGATAAATCAGACGAAGCAGCTCACATCCAACGCGCTTATCCCTGATGCGGAAATAATCTCTCTGAAGGGAAAGCAGGTTGTTATATTCTCGGTGCCGGAATCCCCGATAAAACCTGTTGCATGTAAGGGGAGATACTATAAACGCATCAAAAACGCCAATCATCAGCTTTCAGTTTCTGAAGTAGTCAACATGCATCTCCGCACTTTTAACTCAAGCTGGGATTTTCATGTTGACGAATACCACTCTGAAAAAGATATTTCCTTTACCAAGGTTCAGAATTTTATTGAGCGGGCCAATGCAATCAAAGAAACTCAGATTATGGACGATCCCCTTACCGTATTACAGAAATTTGAATTGATGCGGGAAGGGAAGATTACCTACGGCTGTTTTCTCCTCTTTATGGCAGGAGAGTCATTTATCAGTACCATTGAACTCGGCAGGTTTCAGACGGACATCATTATCAAAGATGGCGCCACTTTGAAAGGCGACCTCTTATCAGAGGTAGATGGCGTCATGAACTTTATTAAAAAACATATCAACAAGGCATACATTATTACCGGCAGACCACAGCGGGAAGAACGCTGGGACTATCCGCTTGACGCAATCCGGGAAATAGTTATCAATGCAATTATCCACCGGGACTATACAAGTACAGCAGACTCCGTCATAAAGGTATTCGATGATAAGATAGAGATTTTTAATCCGGGGGGATTACCGGAAGGCACCACTATTGAACAGTTATTAAAGGGCACCTATATTTCAAATGTCCGAAACAAGAAAGTGGCGGAAGTATTCAGAGCAGCCGGGCTGATAGAGAAATACGGATCAGGTATCACAAGGATACTCAAGGCATTTAAGGCATACGGCCTTCCTGATCCTGAGTTTAAAGAATTTTGCGGCGGTTTCATGGTGACGGTTTATAAGGCTGTTACTATGGCCGCCTCCGAAGTTACCCCACAAGTCGCCGAACAAGTCGGCACCAGGTTGGCACTAAGTCGGCACCAGGTTGATATACTACGTAAGTGTTTGAATGAGACTGGAATAACAGAACTCATGACCATAGCAGGGCGAACTGACCGCACCAAGTTTAGGCACCAGGTACTTAACCCTCTTATAGAGGCACGATTGATGGAAATGACCATCCCCGATAAACCTACCAGCAGCAAACAGAAGTATCGCCTGACTGATGAAGGAGGAAAAATATTGGAGAACTTACTGGTATCCTTCCCCACAAGTAAAGTTCAGGATACCTGAATTTCTGATTGACAACCTACCCTCATCCTGCTAATTTACTCACAATAAAAAACAATATCCTGTCATTGATAAATATGACGACAAGCACAAACTCATCCTCTATAAAAGACAATCATAAACATGGTTCGGTCGGACAATTTCTCATTGACAACTTGAAGCCACAGGCTGATTTATCTGTTGTCTCGGCCTACTTTACTATTTATGCGTACAACCATCTCAAGACTCAACTTGACCAGATAAACCATCTCAGATTCCTTTTTGGCGAACCAACATTCATCAAATCACTTGACCCTGCCAAGACCAATAAACGGGATTTCAAGATTGAAGATGATAAGCTCGTAATTCCCATCCAAAGTCGTTTGACTCAAAAGGCCATTGCCAGAGATTGCTCCGAATGGATCAGGCAGAAGGTGGACATCAAATCTATGGTCAAGCCGAACTTTCTTCACGGCAAGCTATACCTGATTGAAAACACTAATGGTGTGAAAGAATCTGTAATGGGAAGTTCCAACTTTACAGTAAACGGTCTTGGCATGGGAGGCAGCCCGAACATTGAATTGAATATGGTCATTCAGGACAGGAGAGATCTGTATGACCTCAAAAACTGGTTCAATGAATTGTGGGATGATAATACCGGGCTGGTTGAAGATGTAAAGGATCAGGTCCTGCAATATTTAGAAGAGTTTTATGTTGAGAATGAACCTGAATTTATTTACTTCAAAACACTCTTCCATATATTCGAAGGCTATCTTGACGAGCAAAAGAAAGGCGGGCTGCTGACTGAAAAAACAGGTTTTTTTGATAGCGAAATCTGGGATATGCTTTATGACTTTCAGAAAGATGGTGTAAAAGGCGCAATCAACAAAATCCTGAAACATAACGGATGTATCATTGCCGACAGCGTGGGGCTGGGTAAGACCTTTGAGGCATTGGCAGTCATCAGATACTTTGAATTATTGAACTCCCGTGTCCTAGTACTCTGCCCGAAGAAACTTTCAGCCAACTGGACAATTTATCAGGCCAGCCAGAACAATTCACTGAACCCATTTACAAGGGACCGTTTTAACTACACGGTCTTATATCATACAGACCTCGGCAGGATTACCGGTAAATCGGATGCCAATGGAATTGACCTGGAGAATTACAACTGGGGGGCTTATGACTTGGTAGTGATTGATGAGAGCCACAATTTCCGCGGCAACCCTATGGAGAAGACCAGAGAAGACGGTACTATCAGGATGAATCGTGCCAAATGGCTGATGGAGAAAATCATCAAATCGGGAGTTAAGACCAAAGTGCTGATGCTCTCTGCAACGCCTGTCAACAATAACCTTCGTGATCTGAGAAATCAGATATCGCTCATTACTGAAGGCAGGAATGATGCACTCTTTGAAAGCACACAAATCAGAGACATCGCCCTTTCACTAAAGAATGCCCAGACACAATTCACCCTCTGGGCTGACCACAAAAAGAACCCTGACAGGACAGTCAAACAGTTACTTGAGCGTCTTGATTCATCCTTCTTCAAACTGCTGGATGAACTCACTATTGCACGGAGCAGAAAACACATAAAGGGCTTTTACAATATTAATACTATATGGCAATTCCCTGAACGGTTAAAACCGCACTCCATTTATCCGAACATTGACATCAAAGACCGCTTCTTTACTTACGATGCATTGAACAAGAGGATACTCCAATACAAACTTTCGGTGTTCAACCCTTCTGCATACGTGAAACCGGAAATGATAAAAAAATATGAAGCATTAGCAGCCACGACTGGTGTGTTAGGGTTCAAGCAGAGCGACCGTGAGCATTTTTTGATCGGGATGATGAAGGTAAATTTTCTCAAGCGTCTGGAAAGCTCTATAGAATCGTTTGAAATCTCAATGGACAGGACCATTCGGAAGATTGA
Organism: Nitrospirota bacterium; assembly: GCA_016212215.1. Lineage (NCBI taxonomy): Bacteria > Pseudomonadati > Nitrospirota > Nitrospirota bacterium. The sequence goes on along the minus strand of JACRGV010000080.1, from coordinate 27,951 downwards.
AAACCTGGAAAATAAAATCACTGCATTTCAACAGGCAAAACTTAAATCGCAGGAAGAAGAATTAGAGACACTTTCGCCTGATGAAGATGAGTTAGAAGAAATCACTGATGAATCAGAGCAATGGCAGGTAGGTAAAAAATTAAAATTTGATCTGGCAGATCTGGATCTGGATGATTGGTTAGAGAATTTACGAAAAGACAAAGAAGCGCTTATTGACCTATACAACAATGCAGTAGCAGTAACCCCCGACAGAGATGCAAAACTCAAAGACCTCAAAAAACTAATTGCCGACAAAGTGCAGCAACCGTTAAACAACGGCAACAAAAAGGTAATCGTCTTTACAGCCTTTGCTGACACAGCCCAATACCTCTACAAACACCTTAAAGACTGGGTAAATGAAGGTCTATGTTTGAACATTGCACTAATTGAAGGGACAGCCACACAGACCACCTTTGGTAAAAACGATTTCGCAAGCATCCTTACCAATTTCTCTCCTATCTCCAAGAACAGAGATAAGATGAAAGGGGGAATACTATACCCCCCTTTAGAAAAGGGGGGCTGGGGGGATTTGAAACGGGGATTCTCAAATGAAACGTCTATGAGCGGGGCGCTCACAAAGGACAATGGAAATCCCCCCCTTAACAAGGGGGGGGATGGGGGGGTATTTTCAGATGAGATTGATATATTGATTGCTACAGACTGTATCAGCGAAGGACAGAACCTGCAGGACTGTGATTTCCTCATCAATTACGACATTCACTGGAATCCCGTTCGTATAATTCAGCGTTTTGGACGTATTGACCGTTTGGGTAGTAAGAATAATAAGATACAGTTAGTAAACTTCTGGCCCACCGAAGACCTTGACAATTACATCAATCTGAAAGAGCGTGTGGAGGCCAGAATGGCGTTGGTAGATGTGACAGCCACAGGCGAAGATAACATCCTGAATGCAGAGCAGATTGAAGAACTGATTGAAGAAGACCTGAAATACCGGGATCAGCAGTTGAAGAGACTCAGGAATGAGGTGCTTGACATGGAAGATGAAAGGAATGAAAGTATTTCTCTGACTGATTTCACATTGGACGATTTCAGGATTGAGTTGATGAACTTTATAGAAAACAACCGTGAAAAATTAGAAGATGCCCCATTCGGTCTGTATGCCGTAGTACCATCGCCATCTGGAAAACATTCAGATTTCTTAGATTCAACACGGGCAGCTAATATTCCCTCCCCCTTGACGGGGGAGGGTCAGGGTGGGGGTGAGCATCGGAGATTTTCGAGTGAAAAAGAAATCATCAAACCAGGTGTTGTATATTGCCTGAAACAGAAGGGTGACACAGAGGGCAACGAAGAGATCAATCCATTGCAACCATACTTTCTTGTGTATATCCGGGATGATGGAACCGTACGTTTCAATTACATCAATGCAAAGCAAATTTTGGAGATTTATCGCCTGATGTGTCAGGGCAGGAGAGAACCTTATGAAGAACTGTGCGAACTCTTTAACAGCGAAACAAGGCAGGGTGAAGATATGGGGCAATACACCAAATTGCTCAGCCGGGCCATTCATGAAATCAACACAATATTTAAAAAGAAAAGCAATCAAAAACTGACAACAGACCGTGGAGCATTACTCATCCCAAAATCAAAACAGGTGAGCGATATGAACAATTTTGAACTGGTCACTTGGTTAGTGATAAAGTAGGATAATATGAAGAAACATACAAGTCTAATTCCCCCGAATTCGAGGGAAAACTTCATGCGCATACCGCCTACAAAGGAGAATAAAAATCCCCCCCTTAGTTTAAGGGGGGGCATGGGGGGGTTATTTTCTTGTGAAAGATTTTAAAGCAGGCATCAAACAATCCATCGAAGCATTTGCCAGTGGCAGTCTTACTGCAAATGCCTTACACCTTTTTCAAACACTTGGCTACAATACTGAAAGGCAGGCCCCTCTTGATAAACCCACCTATAATACTTTCAAGGAATCATGGATTGATATTCAATCCAAATTTAATGATAGAAATGCGATTGTGGCAGATTGGGATTATGTTGACCTTCTATTCCAGCTTTCAAAAGAAGAGGTGCTGAAACAGACTTCATTATTCAACATAAAGCGGGTTGACAATGCCGTCATAGAGTCATATCTCTTCTTCGCTATTGAACTTATCAAACCTCATTACAGCCGAACTGGCCTTAGCCGTATCACCCGCGAGGTGAACCGTCTATTTCGCATGCCTGTTATTCTGCTTTTCAAACATGGAAATTCGCTGACCGTATCCATTATTGACCGCAGGCCAAACAAGCTGGATAGCACGAAAGACGTCCTCCTGAAAAAGGTATCGCTCATCAAAGATATCAACATCACGAATCCTCATCATGCTCATGTAGAAATACTTTTACAGTTTGCCTTCCCTCAGTTACTTGCCAAATACGGCGCTATTACCACGATGGACGGCCTCTACAAGGCCTTCGTCAAGGTGCTTGACACCAAGGAATTAAACAGAGAGTTTTATACAAAGATTTCCGCCTGGTACTATTACGCTACCAACACGATAAAACTCCCCATACGACCGGAATATTATAAGGATGACAAGGAAAATGTAAAGAATTTCACCGTTAGATTGATATGCCGGATGATATTCTGCTGGTTCCTGAAGGAAAGAGGACTTATCAATCCCAGATTAATAGAACTTCATGACCATCTTGACAAATTCCTGGTACTGGTAAGGAAGACAGATAATGATTTCATCAAGGAGAATAGCTACTATCGGGGCATACTCCAGAATATCTTCCTGAGCTGCCTTAACTCTCCCATGAATCCGGTAAAAAGAAAGGCCGAATATCTTGGGAAGAAGTATCTGCCGGATAATTTTGACTACAAGCTTTTCGACGCCATACCATTTCTCAACGGCGGCCTGTTTGACAGGCTTGAGGAGGATAATTACAACGAGACCATTGAAGACGGTCCTCTCTACATACCCAATGAGCTTTTTTATGCCAATAGCCTTCAGGTAGGCACAGGCAGAAATGCAAGAGAAACTCATGGTTTGAACAAGATTCTGTCACAGTTTGTCTTCACCGTGGATGAAAGTACCCCACTTGAGGAAGAGGTTGCCCTTGACCCGGAGTTGCTTGGCCTTGTCTTTGAAAACCTCCTTGCGGAAATTGACCCGGACGAGAAGGTGGCCAAGAACGCGAGGAAGGAATCGGGCTCTTACTATACACCCCGGAAGGTAATTGACTACATGGTCAACGAGTCCCTCCTTATCTATCTCTCCAACTACTTTAAGCAGCAGGGACAGGCCGGGTTTGTGAAGAAGCTGAACGATTTGATCTACTTCGATCGGATCGAAGACCAGGATACTAAATTCAAGGTTCTGACCGTTGATGCCCTTGATTCCGTCAAGGTGCTGGACCCTGCCTGCGGTTCCGGTGCATTTCCCATGGGGATGCTCCACAGGATTGTCAGCTTATTGAAGAAAGTTGATCCTGAAAACGATTTATGGCTCGAAAGGCAGTTATCCAAAATAGAAGATAGGTTCCAGAGGGAAAACTTTGCGAAGATCCTCAAGCAACATATGGAGGACTATCCCAGGAAGCTGGGTATCATCAAGAATGCCATTTACGGAATTGACAATCAGCCGCTTGCGACACTGATCACCAAGCTGCGCTTCTTCATCTCATTGCTGATTGAGCAGAAGATTGATAAAAGCCTGCCGCAGGAAAACTATCACATCACCCCTCTTCCCAATATCGAAACAAAAGTTATTTGCGCCGATTCACTGATGGAAGTGGATGTTGGTCTTTTCAACGAATCGGTTTTCACCCACCTGCGCAACGCAAAGGAGAGCTACTACAAACCCAATTTGACACGGGAGGACAAGACCGCCATAGCCACAAATGTTGCGGATACATTGGCGACCTATTTCCCTGACTTCGCCCAACGGATTACCGGTAAAAAAATGAATGACCAGAAATCAGAGAGCATACGGAACAGGGAACTCCTGAAGAAGTGGTTCCAGCACGGGAATCTATGCGCTCCGTTCTTCAACCTTGATCTATTTTTCCCTGAATTGATCCACAAGCCTTTTGATATCGTAATCGGCAATCCACCCTATGGCGGCACCGATATTCCTGATGCTATCAAACAAAAGCTGGACTTGAGCTCCAAAGACCCCTACGGCGCCTTCATTGCACGCTTTCTGGGGAACGGACAGAATGCGACACCGCTAAAACCAGGCGGCGTCCTCTCCTTCATCGTCTCCGACACCTTTATGACCATCAAGAGCCACAAGGAACTGCGTCAGCAGATGATGCACAATTATATCCACAAAATGATCCGAGTGCATCCCGATACATTCAAGGCAACGGTCAACACCGCCATCATTGTGTGCGAGCGAAACGTTTATCCAACTAAGATACCGCTGGACAAAATGTTTATAGACCCGGGCCATCACTGCCAGATGGTTGACATGACCAACATCAGTATACATGACGAGCATGAGCGCTTCATTGAAGTTCTCACCTCTACTGAAGGCTTCAGAGAGCGGGAGAATGTTTCTAACCCTGAATACGCCATCTACTATTACCCACAGTCACTAATAATGACCAATTCCAATATTCCCTTCTTTGTGGCTTCGCCGAAGTTATTTTGCATTATGAATAATGTGATTGCACCCACCAACTATTTATCAATTGGAGATGATAAAATCCAGTGCAGACTTGTTGAAATTAATAATAAGCTTTTACAGCTTGCTACTTTGAAATATCTGTTAGTTGAAATTTGTGGGGGAATCAAATCATATGACAATAAAAAGTACATACGATCTTTATCGGGGTCAGGTGGGTATGACAAAGTAAATGGTGACTTGATTGTAAAAAGGCAACTCTCGAGTGAAGAGAAAGCTAATGGAATTATTATAAAGAATGATAAGACACCATATTATTTAGAATTTGAAAAAGGCGGTGAAACCATTAAAGATAATAACCAATTTAATAATTATTTTTATCCGACAGATTTTTATTTTCCTTGGGACAGAGCAACAGTGAGTGAATTAAGACCCAAAAATGCACTAAGAAATCAGCATAGGTATTTTTCTGATGGGGTTGGTGTAACTGCCGCTGGCATTTACTCACCTCTCTTCAGATATACTAAGTTGCAATTGTTCCAAAATGGGTTTCAGGTTATTTTCCCAAAAGATAGCATAGATAAAATTGCCTTACTCGGTATTTTATGTAGCAAACTGGTTAGATATCTTTTCAATAGCATGATCAATCACACAGTCAACTCTAATGCACAAGATATTGAAGATATTCCGATGGTTATTCTTGGTGGTAATAAATTAAACTCGATTGTTTCTGAGGTAATTGAAAGTTTAAAAATTAACCCTGAGTATAATTACGAAAAACAGCAACATGAGATAGATAGATTAGTTTATGAATTGTACGGACTGAACGCAGATGACATCGGTGAGGTAGAAAACTGGTACATACGGCGCTATCCAAAGCTGGCCAAAGCACAGAATAACAATTCACAACCCAAACATGGAAACGACTGATGCAATACTGGTTGGTTAAATCACCTTTCCGTACCCGCTCATGGGGGGATGTCCTGATGAAAGGCACCTTCAAGCTCTACGGAATCCGCAACCACCAGGCAAAAAACAATATTGCCCGGATGGCACATGGAGATGAAGCCCTCTATTATCACGGCCCGTCAGGCAAACAGATATTCGGCATCATGCAAGTTGCTAAATCGCCATTTCCCGACCCGACTACCGCCGCCACAAACTGGCTTGCCGTTGATTTTGAACCGGTCCAAACCTTTGAGCACCCAGTAACTTTGGATCAGATTAAGTTAGAACCGGACTTGCAGCATATCCCCTTGGTCAAACAGCCGAGATTGTCTGTTATGCAGCTTGAAAGAGCGGTGTTTGAGTACATTGTCAGTCTTGGGGCAAGGCATTGAAGCGACATCCCACGCCTTGAAGAGGAAACAGCCCGGCTGGGTTAAGGGTTTTATGGGCTGACAAAGGAGGAGATTGGGTTAATTTGAGGAGAAAAATAATAGAAAGAATGATTAGAGGAGGGTCTACGATGGAAATACTATTTGATTCAAATGCCACTACTCAAACGAAAATAAAAGATTCTGTTTCCCATTTTTTGTCAATCATAATCCCAATAGAATCCAACTATAAAATGCCTATTGTTATATTTCAAGATGGGGTCAAAGGGTCATATTATGTGAAATGCTCATTGTCAGCTAATGATGCAGCGAACCTATGTGATCTTAATGCGAGGCTTGATGTTATTAATAAAGAAAGTTATCGGGCAAATCGTGAACTACTAATGAAGCATGAGACGTATAAAAAGATGGGCTACAGCAGTACCAAGTCTTGAATTATAAGTTTACAACAAGAAATCCCCGCTGTTACCACCTTGTCTAAGGGAACAATTGCTGAGCAGGTGAGTGAGCCTATACAGGTATTGCATTTTTGAAGGATAGATATGAGAAGTGATAATTCAAAACCCCTCCTGCACATGTGCAACTTCCGGCTAAAACTGCTTTGGCGGCTTCAAGTTTTGGTATATTTTTTAAAATCGTATTGCTATAATATCTCTCATGAATGAGGAGGATATTCAAAAGATAGAAGGGTGCCTTAAGAAATATCACGTTGTTACTGCCTACATTTTCGGCTCCGAGGCAAAAGGTGTGGCTGGTGTGTTGAGTGACATAGATGTTGCTGTGTTTATACATACAGATATTAAGAAGGCAGACCGTTTTGATCTGAGACTCAGGCTCTCAAATGATGTGTCAGCCATAATGGGTAAAAGGGTTGACCTTGTTGTATTGAATGAGTCACCTATACAGCTTTCTTATGAAATCATCAGGCATGGGAAATTACTATTCTGCAGTGACAGACCTGCAAAAGTTGATATGGAGCTGGATATATTGTCCAGGTATCTTGACAGGAGATACTATGATAAAAGACATGCAGAGGTGGTACTTCAGAAAATGTCGTCCGGAGGGTTTGCCCGGAAATGACGTTTAAAGAGAAAGTGAGTAGGAAGTTAAATAACCTGAGAGAATATGTGGGATATCTTAATGGTTACCGGAACTCCACTATGGAAGACCTAAAGAGAGATCACACCTTGAGAGGGGCTGTTGAGAGATACATGCACCTTTCTGCCGAATGTGTAATAGATGTTGCCGAGATGATGATTTCTGAACTTGAACTCCGTAAACCGGAGGAATACAAGGAGAGTATTGATATACTTGGAGAGGCTGGAATAATACCGGATGAATTTGCGTATTCTTTCTCTCCTGTAGCAGGTTTAAGAAATATTCTTGTGCATGAGTATACTAAAATAGATTTAGAAGAAATACATCGTCACCTTCAAAAAGACCTTCCTGATTTTGAAAAATTCTCCAAATATATAGCTGATTATCTCAACAGGCTTCCCTAACGTAATCTGTATCAGAACAACAGTGACACTTTACTGCAATGCCATCCTTCCTGAATAACCTTTAATTTCCCCTTAATCCTGCATAGATATAATCTATTCATAAAGAAAATAAATAAGGTACTAAACAATAAAGAAAGAAGAAAAACGAAAGGAGGAAAAAATACAATGGAAAGAGATGAAAAGAAGGCTTTTATCGCCCACGCAGTAATTACACTGGTTTTAGCAGTTGCTATGTTAACCGGCGGACAGTTCTTACTGTAATCCCCAGTAATCCCCAGTAATCCCCAGTAATCCCCAGTAATCCAATGACCCGCTTTATGCGGTCTGCCTGAAAACCTGCTCCGTCCCTCATCATCTGAATATATAACCTGATGAGGGACATTCATTTTAACTTCCTTCTCTACTTCCATCACAGAGACCTTATAACAAGGAAGCTATATATACAAAATTATAAAAGCGTTTTATCAAAATCAAAGAAGCAATCATAGACTTTCTCATATTTAAATTAGCGGCTATGAACCGCTTTTTCCTGTTTTACACGTTCCGCATTTGCAATGGAGAAATAATTCAAATAGAATTGCCGATATTCCCAAAAATCCCCCAAAATAGTTTGACTATCTTCTTCAGGTTTGTTATATTGCCTTTCGATAACGGAAAGTGATAATTTAATATGATACGTAAATTCTTTCTCGGATTTATCAAGGTGCATATCCTGCACCACGCTTCTAAGGAACCGATCTACGGGCTTTGGATAATCAATGAACTGTCCCATCACGGATACAATCTTAGCCCTGGGACTCTTTATCCCATTTTACACACCATGGAAGAACAAGGTTTTCTTAAATCGCAACAAAAACTTGTTGAGGGTAAAATCCGCAAGTATTACCAGACTACCAGAAGGGGTGTAAAGGTGCTGGAAGAGGCGAGGCACAAAATCAAGGCACTGGTAGACGAAGTGTTGTGAACATAAAAATATAAGGAGATTCATTCAACGAATCCATCGCGGCCTGCAACTCCTGCCACTGTACGACTGGCCGACCATTTATTATTATTGCCATGCCGACAACGCCACTATTACTATGAATATGAAGCCAAAAAAAAAGAAAGTCTTCGGCACCATCCGGAATGTATTTGTCAGCGGCCTCGTTAGCTTGTTTATGGATATAAGCTCCGAGATGATCTATCCTATCGTCCCCCTTTTCCTTGCAAACACCCTTGGTGTCAGCAAATCTGCAATCGGCCTTATTGAAGGTATTGCAGAATCAACAGCAAGCATACTAAAGGTTTTATCGGGTTATCTCTCGGACAGGATGGGAAACCGTAAGTGGCTGATGGCAGTAGGTTACGGTATTTCGACTCTTACAAGACCCATCATTGCCCTTGCCACAATCTGGCAGCACGTGCTCGGTTTCAGGTTTGCCGACAGGTTTGGAAAAGGTATCCGTACAGCCCCAAGAGATGCGCTGATTGTAGAGTCTACAGAAAAGGAGTTCCTTGGAAGGGCCTTCAGCTTCCACCGTTCATTGGATACAATGGGCGCTGTAGCAGGTCCTGCCCTTGCATTTTTTCTGCTCGGAAATTTCCCTAATAACTACCGCACGGTCTTCTGGCTTTCAATCATTCCTGGAATCATAGCCGTCCTCCTGATAATCTTTTTCATCAGGGAAACAAAGAAACCAACAACAGGGCAATCCGGCAGGCCCAGACTTACACTCAAACATTTTGATTGGAGATTCAAGTTCTTTGTCCTTATTGCAGCCATATTTGCCGTAGGAAATTCGAGTGATGTATTCCTGATATTGAGGGCTGAACAGAAAGGGATTCAAGACATTATGATCCCTGTTGTATACCTTTTATTCAATCTCATATACTCCATATCTGCAATTCCTTCCGGTATTGCAGCGGACAGGTTCGGCAAGAAGAGGGTGCTGCTTATAGGATTTGTTCTCTTTGCCATCCTTTATTACGGATTTGCAGTCGCAGAGGATGCTGCAACCATTTGGATTCTTTTTGCTTTCTACGGCGTATTTATGGGGCTTACAGAGGGCATACAGAAGGCACTTCTCGCGACCATCATACCGCAGGAATTTAAGGCCACTGCCTTCGGCATCTATAACACAATAGTCGGGATAGCAATGTTCCCTGCAAGCCTTATCGGCGGATGGCTATGGGATCATATTTCCCCGTCTGCGACATTCTACTTAGGGTCTATAACAGCCGGCCTTTCTGCGTCGTTATTCATTGTATTCATTACATTGGTTAGAAAAAAAACAGTATGCACTGATTATTGAAGCTTTAGTATATTTTTAAATAAGGTAACGGAGGGAGGCTATGGCAGAGGAAAGAAGAATGTTTTCTATTGCGGAATTTATCTGCCCGTCAACTGATAAACCAGTCCGGTCAGTGGTACTCAGGAAGGGGGAGTGTTTGCACAGCTTAAAGCCGGAGAAATAGCGTTGGCCAAACCGGGGCAGGTGCATGGGGCAATGAACACCGGCTCAAAGCCTTTCGTGTTTGTCTCTGTTATTGCACCTCACTTAATTGCGTAGCTCATTGATATATGGCGGAGAGAGAGGGATTTGAACCCCCGGTGGATTTTCACCCACAACTGCTTTCGAGGCAGCCGCCTTCAACCGGACTCGGCCATCTCTCCGTGATTTGCTTCGCAACTACTTGTAGCATAATGGCTTGTTGCTACCGGCATATTAACAATTCTGAATAAGCACGTCAAACAGTTTACAGAAAAGTTTGCAGATAAGTTGACAGAAGTTCGATGTCATGGTATCCAATAAATATCTTCGCTTCATACCTTCCGGATTCAAGGTAAAAAATAAAACCCTTGAACAAAAAATCAACATCAAAACTACTTGACTAATAACTGTCAAATAACAAAGTTTATTCTTAAAAACTCACATGAGCCTTCGGCTTACAAAGGGACATGAAAATCAGCGGGACAAGAATGTCCCACCTATCCTCATAGAAATGGATAGGCGGGGTTTTCTTACCCCGCCGGAGGTAATTTCGGGTGAATAAAAAAGGTTTTACTTTTTTAGAAATTTTAATAGTGCTCGCAATCATCGGCATTTTATCTGCCCTTGCTGTATCAGATATTTCTGCATTTACGGATAGGTTATATCTTCAGTCATTTGCAAGGCAAATATCAACTGACCTGCGGGAGATGAAGATGAGGTCTGTCATTGAGCGGCAGAGTTACACTGTTAATTTTGATTCTGCCAATAATTTTTACAACATTACAGGAAGGATAATTAATCTTCCTCCGGGGATTCGATTCGGTTTTTCAGCAGGAGTGCTTGGTCCTCCTGCTAATCCTGTTGAGACACCGGAGGCAGACGGTGTTACCTTTCCTTCAAATAAAATTACCTTTCATCCGCAGGGAAGCAACAGTCTGGGGACAATATACATAACCAATGATAGAAATGAAACCCGTGCATTAAGTCTAACAATAACCGGAAGGGTGAAGATATGGAGATGGGATGGCGAGAGATGGCTTTGAACAAAAACGGCTTCACACTTCTTGAAGTACTTTTTGCACTTACGATCTTTTGTGTATGTTCACTTAGTATTGCAGAAATGCTTATTATCGGCAAAAGGTCAATCGCAAACGGAAACAATTCATTCACTGCTGTACAGGCCGCAAAGGCACAGATGGAATTGCTTAGGGGTTCTGTTTTACAGACCGGCACAGGTGATACTTGCGCTGATCTTCCGGAATCAACAATAACATGCGAATGGTCACTGAAAAAGGATGTGCCTATGCAGGGGCTTTCAACTTTGAAAGTTACTGCAACATGGAATGAAGGGGATAGTAACCGTGAGATTGTTCTTACCGCCGTTAGGTTTGATGGGGGTTAATGGAATGAGTAAAGGATATTCTCTTATCGAGCTTATGATAACAATGGCGATATTTGTGTTTGCTGTTCTAACCTTCAGTAAATTCTTTATCTCAGAACATCACTTATATGCAGTGCAGGAGGCGGATACGGAAATTCAGCAGACACTCAGGAATGTCCTAAATATTGTTAACAGGGAACTGATACAGACAGGATATGGATTGCCTGCTCAGATAAACGGGATAACCAAATTTAAAAAAGAGGAGCTTATTTTCAGGGCAAATATCAGGGATATTGCAACCTCACTTGTATCTGATGCAGTACCGGAACAAAACATCCTCAATGTAATGAACAGTACCGGAACAACTTTTAAAAAAGATGATGTAATCGTCTTATGTGATAAGGTCAATATCAATAGATGTGAGGAACATACACTTTCAGAAAATGGAACAAACAATTCTGTAATCCTGAGTTCCCCTGTTAATGAAACTTTTATTGCAGGCAGCAGGATTAACCTCATAAATACTATCTCCTACAGATATAACAGTTCAAGAAAAGAGTTCCAGAGAAAGATTGACAAGGGTACATGGGAATCTCTTGCAGAAAATATTCCTGCAGACGGGCTGACTTTTTCATATAAAGACAGATCAAACAATACGCCGGTTAACTCATCAGACATTATCAGGATTGATATTTCACTCTCTGTGGAAAGCTTTAGAAAAGACATGCACCTTAATGAAAATGGCGGCTATTGGAGGCGTAGTGCGAAGACTTCAGTCACACTTAGAAATTATCTATGACCGGAGCGGGGCAGCTATGCTGATGACCCTTATGTTCCTACTCCTGCTGACGATAATCGGGGTCTCATCCCTATATTCTGCGTATACAGAGGCGGTTTTATCAAGGAGCATTGAGGCAGATGCACGGGCATTTTACCGTGCTGATTCAGGGATAGCCGAGGGCCTTTACTGGTTTAATTATCCTGACAGATTTGGAGGTAATCCGGCGGATTTCTTTAATAAACGTATGATTGGAAACACCTCATTTTTTAATGAAGGAGGGGTAAGCCAGTACACTGGAACAAAAGATGTTCCTGATATTATATATCCCGCAGAAGATTTCAATCTCAGTGTCTATGCCCCATCTACCCCAGGTGCTATCTGTACTGTAACAAGTACCGGTATTTCAGGAAGGCTTAAAAGGACTATAACAGCCGAGCTATATGAAGAAGGTATCGGAGTAAAAATACGGCAGGGTACATGGCGGTTAGAGTAAGGGTCTGTCATAAAATAACCTATACATTTATGCATCTCATCTTCCGGTCGTCTTTGTGTGCTCCTCAATCGCAACCCCTCAGTTTAGATTCAACTACGCCTTCGGGTTTGCTCAATCGGCCGCACTCAAACCTGACTGAAATCTGAGCGCCTATATGCACAAGTTATTTCATGACAGACCCTTAGATATAAAATTGAAAAATTTAATTATTCCTTTCATTATCAAAAACCAGATGGGGTGTTAATATTCCGCTATGATAATGCCAGACATAAGCCTGAGATTGACGCATCCGGACACAAACACCTCTCTGATGGTAAAGTATCCGCCGCAGAACCTCCCTTATTAAGGGACATTTTTACTGAAATAATGGACTTGTTGTTGTAATCGTATTACACGAAATAAAATAAATAGTGCTTGCCTCACCTACACACCCCCATAAAAAACACTTATGAAAAACTCCACGTCAACTCCTGCCCCCAGGCCATATACGAGGCGTGCAACAGAAAGATAATCAGCAGGTAAAAATACCTACGTTCATCCGAAAATAACTTCCGGCGGGGTAAGAAAACCCCGCCTATCCATTTCTACGAGGATAGGCGGGACTTTCTTGTCCCGCTGATTTTCATGTCCCTTTGTGAAACCCTCGGTTCATGGGAGTTCATCCTCAATTGCTTTTACAAAACATACCTAATTCCGGCGATTGAAACCGGTTTATAGTTCTAATATAATGTCTCCCAAAATTTACAACTAAAAAGAGGGCAATGTTTCAGATAGGATAGATTAAACGCACTTTGTTCTTACAGAACGGAGGGCGTTATTACTCCGCAGGTTTTTTTCTTGGGATTGTAAGGATGAATTCAGTATCAATCAAATCGAATTTTACTTCTTTTTGAATTGCCTTTTTTACGGACTCTATAATTCTTAATACACCGCTTCCTATATCTGTTACAAGGCCCATCTTGGCAAGAAGATTGTATATTGTAGGATTTCTCAGTACATGAGCGCCGCCCATTTTCATGCTCTCTATTGTCACAGTATTAGGAAGTTTTCCCGGTGTTCGGAACTCTATCCGATCTCGGAAGATAAATATTCTGATAGGAGAACTGATGGTGTAATCGCGATGGGCAACAGCATTCACGAGTGCCTCACGTAGAGCCTCAGTAGGGATTTCAGGGAATACCTCAGGTTCAAGGTCTTTTATCCTATGTTCTTCCGTCAGATACAACCTCAGAAAATTCATGGAGTTCTCAAGTACCTGATGCATCTTTCCTGTAATTTCCTTTTTATCCATCGGAGGTACAGATATATCTTTACCGTCTATATAGGCTGCAACCACTTTTGCGTGCGGATAAAAACTCTGAGGGTTTTCTCCAAAAAACAGAAGTCCTGTAAGTGTAGGTTTTCCTCCTGACGACAGTACCCTTAAATTTCTCATATAATTCTCAGACAGCCTTTCGGTAGCCTCCAATTTTAAGTATTCCTTTACAAATGATTTGAAAAAATATCGGTCAAGGTCATCTATCGCAGCCTTATAAATTTCTGTTTCGTCATAGAATACATCTCCTGCTGACTGAAATAATCTTAGCAGTTCTTCCCTTGATGCCTGCCTGCACCGGTTTGCGCTCCTGACATAGTAAATGCCTTTTATTGTTCTGTATGGTCTCTGCTCACCCTTTGGGATATTTACAATAAGAACCATCTTGTCATCAATATTAACAGTCTCCTGTAATACGGTGATGGGCGGTTCACACCTGTTAAATGCAATATCATCTATCCTTCTTATTGTTTCATCAACATCCTCAATCCCGGTTATGTCACCATTATCGGCGACACCCAAAAATATTTTCCCCCCGTCAGTATTGGCAAAACTTGTTATCGTTTTTGCCGTCTCTTCATTATCTATAATCATCTCCTTAAATTCTGTATGATGGCCTTCACCTTTTGCTATTATTTCTTTTATTTCAGATGTCTTCATATTTTTATTGAAAATGCATTAATGAATCTTCTTTGCTGTTGTGGGTCTAACCTAACAGATACATTTTTTGATGTCAAATTAAATAAGTTTGTCAACCCAAGACCCGCCCCCTACTGTGTCAATAACGTCAATAAAAGGAATGACGTCCATGCTCAAGCCTTGAAATCGACAGGAATAATATTACTGAACCTGTTACGATTACAGTTTAATCGCAGATAAAAGTTGGGGATTATTATTCTGCTGCTGTAGGCAAGTCCGGGGGACTGTATAAACTCTGACATATTTTTGTTTCAATTCATGCTGTGGTATGATTATTGCAACATAAATATTATTGATGGTCAGAGACCAGGTTTTGACATCAAGATTACTCTTCAGAATAATAACAGGATACATCCTTATTGCAATTCTTGCGGGTTGTTCCAGTGAGTACAGCACTGTAGGCCCGTCTTTAGAGGGTGCGTCAAGCATACGCGGCGGCGATATGCAGACTATAGCCGGTCTTTCAGGGGGCTACGGGACTTCTGATGGTTTAGGTTCTGATGCCAGATTTAACACTCCCCGAGGTATTGTTGCAATCGGTAACAACCTTTATGTCGCAGATCAAAACAACCATGCCATAAGATCAATAGATACACTTACAGGAACTGTATCAACATTTGCCGGTTATCCGGGTTTTCCCGGAGTAAATGACGGTATTGGAATGTCTGCAAGATTTAACGCCCCTGAAGGAATTGAGACAGATGGGAAATATTTATATGTTGCTGATACAAAAAATCACACCATCCGGAAAATAGAAGTAAGTACAGGAAATGTTGTAACATTAGCAGGGAAATGGGGACAGAACGGTTACTCAAACGGTGCAGGTGCTGATGCAACATTTAACGGCCCTGCATCTTTAACACTTATGGGTGATCTGTTGTATGTTGCCGATACCGACAGTCATACGATAAGGAGGGTTAATAAGGACACGGGTTATACTGACACTATTGCAGGTACCCCAGGAAAGATTGGAAGCACTGATGGGACAGGTATGGAGGCGAAATTTAACTATCCTCTTGGTATAGATAATGATGGGCAGTATTTATTTATAGCTGATACATATAATCACATGATCAGGGTATTAGACCCTTCAACGGGTAATGTTTTCACATTAGCCGGTAAGGCAAATGAGCCGGACTATAAAGATGGTTCATTTGGTGCAGCAAGATTTAGTTATCCGTATGGTTTACGTGTTGTTGATGGAGAGGTTTTTGTTGCAGATTATGGTAATGATGTTATCCGGGTACTGAATTTGCAAAATTATTCCGTCGGTACATTTGTAGGCATTCCCTTTCAGTCAGGTTCAACGGATGGGTCTTATGAAGTCGCAAAATTAAACTCCCCTTCTGATGTGGATGTAATAGGTGATTATATATATATAACAGAGGTTTCTAATCATACCATCAGAAAGATAAACTGGTATACAGGAGAAGTAGTTACATTGGCAGGAAATGCTCCAAACCAGGGAACATCGGATGGGCTTGGTGATACCAGCACGTTTAATACCCCCGGCGGAATAATTAAAGAAGGGAATATACTCTATGTTGCTGATACTTATAACAGCACAATACGCATGATAAATATTATCACCGGAGAAGTCAGCACACTTTCAGGGACTCCCGGTGTTCCGGGGACAGCGGATAGCTCAGAAAGCCCTGCCCTGTTCAGTTCCCCAACTGACATTATAATTGATGAGTCTAAAGAGAATATTTATATAATAGATACGGATAATAATGTAGTAAGGAGGATGAATATAGCATCAGGCGAGGTACGAACATTTGCCGGTTATCCGGGAAGTGCAGGAACTCTTGACGGAGTCGGCAGGAATGCAAGATTTAATGCCCCTACCAGAGGGGTTAGATCCGGAGACATGCTGTATATTGCTGACACAGGGAATCATGTAATTCGGGCTGTTAATACCGTAACAGCAGAAGTTACTACTGTTGCAGGAGAGAAGGGGGAATCCGGATGGCGTAACAGAGCTGAGGGAGAAGAAAGTAATGCAAGGTTCAGCTCTCCCGGTGATATAACTACAGATGGCACCTTTCTATATGTTGCCGACACAGGTAATCACGTTATAAGGATAGTGTCACCCTTGACTGGTGCAGTTGCCACAGTAGCAGGATCACCGGGGAGCAGTGGATTACTTGACAGTAAGGATGGAGTGCCGTTATTTAATTCCCCTTCGGGTATCTTATGGGATAATGAGATACTCTACATCTCAGATACAGGAAACCATGTGATGAGGAAGATAGACCTTACTACAGGAAAGGTTTCCTTTCTTGCCGGCGATATGAGTTGTATAGAAGAGTCTACTACAACAAGCGGGTCAACTACAACAAATTTGAAGTGTACAGGTCAGCCTGCCGGAACCAGTTCCTTGGGTGATTCCTCAGACGGCACAGGTAGGACAACTTCCTTTAATGGACCTACTGCTATAAGTACAGACGGAACATACCTGTATGTTATGGATACAAAGAGCAACAGTGTTAGAAGGGTGGATAAAGTGACAGGTGAGACAAAGACACTCTACTTTACAAAAAACAAAGGTATCCCATTGAAGTCCCCTTCAGGTGGAGATATCTCAGGTAATACATTTTATGTTGCAGATAAAGGGAATCAAATTATTCGTATAGTGGAGATAGGTGATTTATTCGGGTCACCGTTAATAATTATTGCAGGTACAGTAGGGTCTCAGGGCTACAGGTACAGCGCTGGGTATTCAGCTCAATTTAACCGTCCTGTCGGGATTTCCGCTGATGGTAATGGTAATATTTATGTAGCAGACACAGGTAATCATTCAATCAGGAAGATTGTAGTAGCAACTAAAGAGGTAACGACATTGGCCGGCAGTCCTGGTATTGCCGGATTTATGGATAGCAGGTTCGGGTCTCCTTTATTTAATTTTCCAAGAGGGATATGCTTTGTTGCCGACCATTTATATGTTGCTGATTCCGGTAACCATCTTATTAGGAGGGTTAATATAATAAACGGTTATGTTGGGCTTGTAGCAGGATTAAGTGATTATGTTACTAATGTCGGGTCACCTGGGACAACTGATAGTACAGGCGCTGCTGCCGGGTTTAATGACCCACGCGGTATAACTTCTGACGGGCAGTATCTTTATGTTACTGATACAGGGAATCATACAATAAGGAAAATTCTCAGAGTAACAGGAGAGGTTAAAACCATAGCAGGTATGCCGAAAGAATCAGGATATAATGATGCTTTCGGGTTTGATGCAAGGTTTACTTATCCAAAGGGAATAACCGTTGACGGGGACCATCTTTATGTGGCAGACAGCGGGAATAATGTTATAAGAAGGGTAAACAAAAATACAGGAGAGGCATTAACCTTCTCAGGCAAAAAGGGGCAATCTTCTTTTATTCCCGGAGTTAGGGAGGTAGTAAGGTATAATAATATTGTCAGCATGACTACTGATTCGACTACTCCGTATGTGTTTTTTACGGATAGCATAGAGAATGTAGTCGGGAAGGTTACTAAAGAATAACAGTATTGTCATTTCCGAAGTTTTTAATCGGGAATCTATATTTATCTGCTTGAAAGTCTTTTTCTCACAACTATTCTAATCGGTACTCCGATGAATCCCCACTTTTCACGGATATTGTTTTCTAAAAACCTGACAACATTCGTACTCATTGCCTCCGGGTGGTTTACAAACATTACAAACTCAGGGGGCCGTACACCTGCCTGTGTTGCATAGTATAATTTCAGCGGCTTCCCACGATATGTTGCAACCGGTAAATGGTCTGCCAGGCTTCCGATAAATCTGTTAAGTTCTCCGGTTGTTATATGACGCTGGTATTCTTCCATAATCCTGTCTATCTCAGCATAAACCTTTTGAACACGTGTTCCGGTTAGTGCTGATAAGAATAATAACGGCAGGTGGTCAAGATGGCGGTGTATTGTTTTTATGTTCTTTGTATATTGCTCCATAGTGTTATGGTCTTTTTCAACAATATCCCACTTGTTGATTGCAATAATACATCCCTTTTCCGCCTCTTCTATATATCTGATAATCTTTAAATCCTGGTCCGTTAGACCCTCTACTGCATCAACAAGCACTATGGCAATATCACACCGTTCAATACTCCTGAGTGACCGTACAACGCTGTATGATTCAATCCCCTTTAGAACCTTTGCCTTTTTCCTGATACCTGCAGTATCAATGAACAGATATTCCTTTTGGTAATAAGTAACAATAGTGTCTATTGAATCCCTTGTTGTACCCGGTATTGGGCTTGTAACAAGCCGGTCTTTCCCAAGCAGTCTGTTTATCAGGGTTGACTTGCCTGCATTCGGTTTACCGACCACAGCTATCTTTGGGTATTCAGCAGCATTTTCTTCCGGTAATGCAGAGGGCAGGGATAAACATATATCATCCAGCAGTTCATCAACACATCGCCCATGTTCAGCAGATATGGGGTAGAATTTATCAATCCCGAACTTATAGAAATCTGCGACATTATCCTCTATCTTTTTATTATCAATCTTATTAAGGACATAATATACAGGCTTTTTCACCTTCCTCAGCATCTCTATAATGTCAACGTCAGAAGATGTACTCCCTTCTTTTCCGTCCATTAAGAATATTATAATATCAGCCTCTTCTATGGCTATCTTGGCCTGCCCCCTCATCTGCGTCAGTATGAGGTCTGATGTTTCAGGTTCAAGCCCGCCTGTGTCTACAAGAGTAAACTCTTTTCCAAAGTATGAAATGTGTGCATAATTCCGGTCCCTTGTTACACCGGGTATATCTTCCACAATAGCCATCCGCTTTCCCGCTATCCGGTTGAACAGAGTAGACTTCCCAACATTCGGCCTTCCTATAATTGCAATAACTGATTTTGCCATGTTCCCTAACTTTCTGTTTATGTTTATCTTACGTCTGATTTCTTACTTCTAACTTCTTGCTTCTAACCTCTTGCTTCTTGCCTCTAACTTCTTAGTTCTTCACAACACCCACTCCACAACCGCCGCCAGCATCACCAGACTGCTCGGAATCAGCATGTACCTGTATATAGTACCCTTATCAGCCCTGAAGTATTCACCTGTAAGTACAAAGCACATGTGAACCGGCGAGAACATCACACCGGCAAACCCGCTTGCAAAGGCGAATGCCATATTACCTGTATCTATAAACCCGCCGCTCATTGAAATAAGCAATGGAAAAGTAGTTCCAACAAATGCTATGGTTAAGCCTGTAAGAAATCCTACCATAAACGGCAGTATAAAAAATAGTATTATAAGCGGGAAGCCTGTACCGGATAAATAAACCGACATTCCTTTCACTGCCCCGGTGGTGCCGAGCATCTCCTTGAAGAATATAACACCTACCATTATAAAAAGTATATTCCACGATATGCTGTCTTTAAGGGTGTTAGCTATCTTCTTTAAAGGATAGCGGTGATAGATGAATAATAGGAATACAACAACGGCCATTGTCAATGCTATGTCAATGTGGAATATGGCTACTGCAAGAATAATAAATGCTATAGGAAAAAGACTTGCAATCAGCATCTTTAAATCCCTGCCGTGTCTTTTCTGCCGGGAACTCTTTTTTTCAAAAACAAGCCCTTTGAAACAGAAGATACTGCCTGTGATAATTACCATGATTGAAAATGGCAGTTGATAAAGGATTAATGTAGCCAAAGAGATATGAGTAATCGCTGAGGCCAGTATTAATCCGGGATATGTCGGGAGTATATATTCCCATATATGCCTGAACCAGTAGTTGATAAAGCCTTTTCTCTCCTGTGTTATTGTAATCTCACTGCTTGCTTCTTCAACAAGGGGCGCTGAAAAGTATGCCCCTCCAATTGACGGTACCATCCCAATAATTGCAGGCGGCGCCGCAAGCACTATCCTCGCATCCCGCACCGTCTTCTTCAGCCCTTCCATCATCTGCTTAAACGTCTCAGTCTTCCTCATGATATTTTCCATAACCATTATCAACCCCAGTGATGCAACGAGCTGAATGGTTGTGTAAGACGTTACTGTCTTAATGAAAACATCCCCTATAACTCTGACAGGCAGTAGATATGTGAGTGCAAGTAAGACTGCCCCAACAGACATGGCAATACCAAGATTAATCTTGCGCCTGATTAGAATAACTATAAGGATGAAAGAGATGAATATTTTTAAAATGTCGTACATTACAATTTAGATGCTTAGCTGCGTGGGAGAGTAACGTAACCCATTGATTTCATTGGTGGGCGATGCAGGTATCGAACCTGCGGCCTCTTCCGTGTGAAGGAAGCGCTCTACCACTGAGCTAATCGCCCGAATGATTTGTAATTATTAATACAACAACAACCTTGAACGCGTGTTTGTATAAATAACATAATGCATACATGAGGGTCAAGGGAATTTTAATGAATTTTAGTGTATGAATTGACGCAGCATGTCATTATATTGACTATAAACTAAGTTGAAGCATCTTGTAACTGGTATGTTCTCTATCGTAACTCCTTGTAAAATAAGGATTATTAAAAATAGTTCTAAAGTTTACAAACTGGTATGCCGTTTGAAATAGGTACTTCTTATCATATTAATAATATTAAGAAATTAGGGTAATAACCAGAAAAGGAGAATGTTATGAAAGAACCGGTGTATGATGTATCAAGGCAGATTTTAGAACTTGTAGAACAAAACGGCGGTATGACCCTCTTTGAATTAGAACAAAATCTTGATGTCTCCTACAATCTTATCTTTTTAGCCATAGACAATATGGTGGCAAGCAACCAGCTTAATATGAAAAAATGCGGAAGAGATTATTTTTTAACGGGAAACAATGTACTGACTCAGATTCCAGTAACAGATTCATGCATGAATGAATATCTCTGGCAGGATGTATGATGTATCAGATGTAACCCCCCCCCCCCCCCCTTTCTTATCTTCTACAATTCTTAAAGGATCCTGCAAATTAATATAATATCCTGACCCTGCAGGGTCCTTTTGTATTGGCCAGTTTTTTCAATCTTTTCTTTACAGTTCATAATAAAGCCATTTATGTATGTATTATTTCAGGCCAACTCTAATGCCTTACATTCTCCATACATTCGTATAACCCTGTGGAATTTAAGTATTTTCATCAGTAGACGAAAAGTTATGATGCAAGTAAGCATACAATCTTCATACAATGTTAAATAGAAAGAAATTGCTTGACAACAAATCTTTATTACATGTATAGTAGTGAATGTATGTTTTACAGGGAGAGTTAATGGAAGAATTATTAGAGGATATCCTTGGCGGACTGGAACAGCGTATAACAATTTATAAAAACAAACTGACAGAGCTTCTAAAAAAACGTGACCGGATAGATGATGAGATAAAGACTGCAAGGAAATATCTTGAGTTAGCAGAGACACTCTTTAAGGTTGAGAAAAACAAGGCGCGTACATCATATCCGCAGGTACTGGCAGGTGAGTTAGATAAAGAGGCAATTAAAGGTCAGGAAGATGCAAAGGATTTCTTACTAAGTACTTTCAGGTTTGCGGGATTGAGTATACCTGAGGCAGCTTTTATTTTGCTGAAGGAAGAAGGTGCATCACTTCATGCAAAGGATATATATCAACGGCTTCTTGAAGGAGGGGTGAAGATACGGAGTAAGACTCCGATAACATCCGTGTCAATTTCACTTAACAGGGACAAAAGGTTTTTGAGAATCGCACCAAATACTTACCGCCTCGCAGATCTTGAGGTGCAAAGAGAGGAAAGGAGGTGATATACATTGTCTACAGTAAAAAAGAAGGCCCCGGCTAAAAAAACAACAACTACATCAGCAACTGCAAAAAAGAAGGCTGCTACAAAGAAACCTGCTGCTGCAAAGAAACCCGTTGCTGCTGCAAAGAAACCTGCAACAAAGAAGAAGTAGTTTTTGTAGTGCCATTCTTAAATATTGGGGGCCTGTTATGTAATATAGGCCCCCTTAATTTTGACGGCTTTGTAAAAAACTCCATCTGCGGCGTTGCACTGCATCCTTCGTCATTGCGGCGTAACTACAAGTACGCCTCATTCCTCAGGATTTGTGCGCCTTCGGGTACCCACTTGTGGGTGTGTAGCTTTTTACAAAGCCGTCCGCTTACGTGAAGTCTTAAACCTTTAAATCCGGCTGATTTTGTCCTGCTTCAACCCACTTATCTTTACATGAAAGGATAGCAGAGGCGAGTCTTGTATTCAGGTTGTGGCCTGAACGGTAAGCGGTTATATGTCCAATGAATGACATGGACATCAGGGACATATCCCCGATAAGGTCGAGGACCTTATGTCTGATGAATTCATCTTTAAATCGCAGACCTTCTTTATTTAATATAGTATCATCATTCAGCACAACCACATTTTCAAGCGACCCACCCATTCCCAACCCCATCTTTTGCAGTGCTGCTACATCTTTTAGGAATCCGAAGGTGCGGGCAGGTGCAATATCTTTAACGAAGCTCTCAATTGAATAGTGATACACAAACTCCTGTTTATTCAACATTGGATGGTCGTAATCCATGATGTAAGTGATGCACGGGAATGGAGAAGGTTCTATTTTTATAAACTTATCCTTTTCTCTAATCTCTACTGTATCAAGTATCTTTATGTGAGATTTGATCTTATCCTGCTGTATTATCCCGCTTTTCAGCATTAGCTTCACATAAGGCTGTGCACTGCCGTCCATTATAGGGACTTCAGAAGAATTGAGTTCAACATACAGATTATCTATATTAAGACCGGCGGCAGCAGCAAGCAAATGTTCTACTGTCTGTACACTTGAACCGTTCCATCCAAGTGTAGATGAATAATCAGTAGCAACAACATTATCCACATGGGCTGTAATCGTAGAGTTTTTATCTGTCCTTGTAAACATTATCCCTGTGTCAGTCGGTGCAGGTGATAGTTTAAGGGAAACGGTCTTTCCTGTATGAAGGCCAATCCCCGGAAGTTCGATTGAATTTTTTATAGTACGCTGGTATCTCATTATTATCCTTTCGATAGGGAATTGAGCAATAATTGTGCCATGAATTTACTGGATGAAAATTGTAGTGTTTTCAATACGTTGGGTTAAAGGACAGCAGGTAACTGTTGCAAAAATGCAACAGTTGTATTTTGTATGTATTGTTTTTGATACGAAGATATAAGCTTATTTATTGTACTGTAACTTGTTCCCGAAGCTGGCCGCAGGCTGCAAGTATATCAGCCCCACGGCTTTTTCTTATAAATACAGAGTAGTGATTATTTACAAGAATCTCCTGAAAGTTTAGGACGGAAGATTCTGACGGTCTTTTAAACTCTGACCTTGGAAATTCGTTAAAGGGTATAAGATTAATCTTACATCGCAACCCCTTCAGCAGTTTTGCGACCCGCCTTGCGTCTTCAGGAGAGTTGTTTAAACCATCTAAAAGTACATACTCAATGCTGATCTTTTTTCTCTGTTTTAATGGAAATTCCCTGCACGTTTTAATGAGGTCATTAAGAGGATACTTTTTATTAATCGGCATTATGATATTACGCTGTTCATCTGTTGATGCGTTAAGGGATATGGCAAGGTTTACGTTCAAACCGCTTGCCCCCAGTTTTTTTATACCGGGAATTAAGCCTGATGTGGAAACTGTAATTCTCCCTGCCCCTATATTGACCCCAAGCGTGTTTGTTAATATCTCTAAAGCCTTTATCAGGTTATTAAAATTTGCAAGCGGTTCACCCATGCCCATTATCACAATGTTTGTAATCCTCTTATTTGGCGGTAGTTCTTTCCGTGCTGAAAGAAACTGATTTATTATCTCTGATGTTTTCAGGTTCCTTTCAAACCCCCCTTTTGCAGTCAAACAAAATGCACACCCCATTCCACATCCCACCTGTGTTGATATACAAATAGTCAGTCTGTCATCGTCCGGTATCAGGACACTCTCAACACTATGTCCGTCTTCTAAACCAAAAAGGAATTTCTCTGTACCGTCAATTGAAGTCTGTCTTTTAATTACCTCAAGTTTACTGACATAAGCCTTTTGAGCCAGCATCAAACGGGTCTCTTTGGACAGGTTTGTCATACCTTCAATAGAGTCCACTGCCTTTCCATAAACCCAGTGAAAAAGCTGTTTTCCCCTGTATCGCTGAAGA
The DNA here is from genome assembly GCA_016212215.1 of Nitrospirota bacterium. Lineage (NCBI taxonomy): Bacteria > Pseudomonadati > Nitrospirota > Nitrospirota bacterium. Next base: position 3,216 of record JACRGV010000080.1, on the reverse strand, counting down.
TTAAGCCCCTCAGCCAGTTCTTCCATTTCAGATATACTAAGACTTCTAAGGTCTATCATTTTCACTCCCCTGCTGACAGCGGTTAAAGATATTGCTATAATCCTTCTTCTATGAATATCCGCTATTTTTTATTCCTGCTATTATCATTCATTTTTTTATTCTCTGCAAATTCTTATGCAGAGAATGATACTTGCACTGAACCGTATCAATGCCTTAATCATGCAATGGAGGTCTTCAAGGCTGGGAAAACTGAAGAGGCGATTCAGCTTTACAAGGATATTTCAGGCAGGTTTGAAGGCAAAGATCAGGCTGTAATCGGTATATCCTCATTTATGGCAGGAAGCCTTATGTCTCAGTCCGAATCCGAATCCATGCTGTCTGAAAGTGAGGGTTATCTTGAGAGGGCATATTCAACATATCCATTAATAAGTGATTACGCCTTATTTACACTTGCAGGGGTACATGAAAAGCAGGGTGATTATTACAAGGCTGCAGAGTTTTATCAAAAAGTGTTCACCACATTTCCCGACAGCCTTCTTAGAAAGAAATCTCTGATCAGGGCCGCTGACCTGTATCTTGCGTCAGGTGATATAGAGTATGCAAGGGGCTATTATGAAGAATACCTTGCTCTTTTTCATAAAGATAAATCAGCCCCTGATGCGGTATATGGAATAGCGATGAGTTATATAATGGAAGATAATATTCCAACGGCATTTACATACCTGAAAAAAATATGGATTGAGTACCCGGCAAGCCGTGTTGCATGGCATGCAAAGAAGGTGATGGATTGGTTGAAAAAAGAGGGATATACACCACCTGTTTCTGAATATACAGAATTTTTTAAAAGAGGGGAGAGCTTATACAAGACGGGCCTGTATGAAGATGCGGCATTGGAATTTAAGAGGTTTCTTTCGTACCGGGAAAGTTTTACCTCCGGAATGGAGAGGGATGCATATTTTAAACTGAGCATGGCTTATTACAATGCAAGAATGTTGAGTGAGGCAGAAGGTGCATTAGAATTCTTTATGAATAACTATCCTGATGATAAGAGGACAGGTGAGGTGTTGTATTCACTTGGGCGTAATTATCTCAGAGAAGATAAAGAGGCGGCGTTTGTAAAGGCAAGTAAGACATACATCAGGTCTTTCAGGGATAAAGAGAAGAGACCTGAGGTGATGTACAGGTTAGGGATGTACTATGCAGAAAAGAATGGGGCAGAGAAGAAGGATATTGATACCTCATTCAGATACCTTGACAGGATTATCAGAGAATACCCGCATAGCAGTTATGCCTTAGACAGCCGGTGGGCCAAGGGGTGGCTTCTTTATAAGGAAAAGAAATTCCCAAAGGCAATTAAAATATTTGATTCAATACTTAATAATGGTAAGGAGAATGCTGCGAATATCCCTAAAACCCTATACTGGAAGGCAAGGGTCTTTGAAACAACGGGTAACGGAGCCGGTATGGGAAATACCTTATGTCATCTTTGCAACAAGTATAAGGGGTCGTTTTATTGTTTCATTGCTGAAGGGAAGATTGATGGAAAGTGTGCGGCCGTGCAAGGAGGATTTTCAAATGAAACGTCCATGAGTGAGTCGCTCACAAAGGGCCAAGAAAATCAGCGGGACAAGAATGTCCCGCCTATCCTCGTAGAAACGGATAGGGACAGGAATGTCCCGCCTATCCTAATAGAAATGGATAGGCGGTGTTTTCCAACCCCGCCGGCGGTGTTTTCGAGTGAATCACTTCAAACATATTCTTCTACTATTGACTCCAAGATCAAACTCCTCCTCTACCTCGGCTTCAAAGATGAGGCTGTTGAAGAGGTTCGCTGGATTCAACCGGAGTTAAAAGACGAAAAAGACAAGGAGATGGCACTATTACTCTCATCACTCCTATATCAATCCGAAGAATATAATTCCGCACTCAGCGTTCTCTACACAAATTTTTCAAAAGAGAATGTATATAGTGAAAGTGAGGAGAATCCCATCCTATGGAGGTTGATGTATCCTGATGGTTATAGTACCTTTGTTAATAAATATGCGGGAGAAAATAAGTTAGACCCATTTCTCCTTTTTGCACTTATCAGGGAAGAGAGCTGGTTTAATAATGAGGCGGTTTCTCCTTCAGGGGCAATCGGCCTGATGCAGGTAATGCCAAAGACCGCATCTGCAATTAAGAACGGAGACAGCGTTGAAAGGCATACCATGTTTGACCCTGAATTTAATATCTCACTCGGTGCAAAGTTTTTTGCTGACCTCATAAAAAGGTTCAACGGAAATATTATCTATGCAATCGCAAGTTACAACGCCGGTCCTAATGCAGTCACGAAATGGATCAAAGAACGAGCCGGGTTTGAACTCGACGAGTTTATTGAGGATATTCCTTACAGAGAGACAAGGGATTATGTTAAAAAGGTATTTGCAAGCTATAGGGAATATGTCCGGATAAACATCATGTTTATCATGAACCCCTAAAAAAAGGGGATTTATTTTTCATGATATAAAAAAATAAATCCCCTTATTATGGTATTTAATAATCATCCTTTTTATCTTTCTTATCCATCATCATCTTATCTTTCATCTTCATCATCATATCATTGTTCTTAGTCATCATGTTGTCCATCTTCATCATCATGTCATCGAGTTTCTTTTTCTGCTCAGAAGTGGCCTGATGGGTAATCTCTTTCATCATACCCATCAAATCCTTCATCATGGACATCATGTTATTTATCATCTCATGATGCTCCTTCCACATCATCTGCCTGTCGCCAGACATCATCCCGCTGTCCATCTTTCCTTTGTCCTTAGCTATTGAAGGGACTGCTATAGCAGAAACAATAAGTACAGCAAAAAGTACAACGAATACTCTTTTCATGGTACTCACTTCCTTTCTGTATAAAAGTTGGTAACAACCTTCGCTTAAAGCCTCTGACTTACAATGGTGAATGAAAATAGTGAAAAGTTACTGTCCTGGGGAGCTTACTTTGTTCAGGATAACAGCCCGATTTTGCTTTGTCAATGCAGATTATATTTCAAACATTCAAATAAAGGGTCTTCGTGGAAGTGAGTGGGTAAAAATTATAGGAAAACAACCATGAGGTGGCTTGAAATAAGGTAGTGATGATATTATGCAGGCATAAGAAATCCGTCATAATTATGGAATAACAAAGTAGTTGCGGTCAATATAGGTTCCCTCCCCCTTGACGGGGGAGGG
>JACRGV010000079.1 GCA_016212215.1 Nitrospirota bacterium | reverse complement strand
CTAATCACATGAGCAGTGAGTCCATACGATATTTGTGTGAAGAACTTAATTCAACAGAAACAGTATTTCCGGGCACAAATCTGCGACTGGTTTACGAACTGGTATCTTAACAAATTCCACGAGGTCAGGAGGTCTGTAGGTGGGGTTTATCTCAGAAAATCACCTCCCCTAACCCCTCCTTGTAAAGGAGGGAAATGTTAAGAGGTTGTCATAATGCCGCTACTCGAATTAAGGGAAATCTCCAAGATATACAAGCTAGGCGATATAGAGGTCAGGGCACTAGATAATGTCTCCGTTAATATTGAGCGGGGGGAATTTATCGCAATTATGGGGCCGTCAGGTTCAGGTAAATCTACCTTTATGAATATCCTCGGATGCCTTGATAAGCCTACCAACGGCAGGTATCTTCTGGATGATACTGATATCGGCGGTCTTGACAGGGATGAACTTGCGGAACTAAGGAACAGGAAGATAGGGTTTGTATTTCAGGGATTTAACCTCCTGCCGCGTGTGTCTGCACTTGAGAATGTGGAACTCCCCATGCTTTACAACGGCCTCACTTCAGCAGAGAGGGGCAGGCGTGCTATGACCTCCTTGAAGAATGTCGGGCTTGAGGGGAGGGGAAAACATCACCCCAATCAACTCTCAGGCGGGCAGCAGCAGAGGGTAGCGATTGCAAGGGCACTTGTAAACGGTGCACCCATAATCCTTGCAGATGAGCCGACAGGCAACCTGGACACAAAAACCAGCAATGAAATAATGGAACTATTTGTAAGCCTCAACAGGCAGTCCGACATTACCATAATCCTAGTAACCCATGAGCATGACATAGCAGCATACAGCAAGAGAATTATTAAATTTGTTGACGGCAGTATTGTCAGTGATGCGGAAGTGAAAGATTCATGAGACTATGCTGCCGCCATTTTTTCTAATATGAATATAGCGCTGACCATAGTATCTGTTCTCACCATTATTTAAGTATGAGTCCGGCATCGTGAACGGGATTTGCGATGCGAGTCCGGCAATAACATTTCCGGTGATGTTACTCTCAAAGTTCCATACAATTTCATTTGCGTAATCTATGTTATCCGTAATGATGTGAATGTCGCCTCCGAATTCAAGTGCATCGTAGAGCACCTGTGCAAAAGCATTGCCGCCCCTTTCCCGGGGCCAAAATAGTCTTAATACAAAAGGGTAGGGTTTTTTAAAAGGAGGAGGATAATTAATGAATATTTCTTTTATCTCTTCGTTACGGAAAATCTGTGGAATCACAATATCTGCCTTAGCATTGTATATGAGCCTGATATTATGTAAGTCTTTCTGCCGGATTTGGGCAATCAGTGATTCGATCTTATCTTGATTTTGAGAATCCATTAACTCAATGCCCACATAATTCTTCCCGGGATTTGCACGTGCCTGTTCCAGAATAAATTCCCCTCTCCCAAAACCTATTTCAAGTACAATAGCATTTGAATTACCGAAGATATCTTGCCATCTCTCCTTTGTATCAGACAGTATCCGCCAGTCTGTAATTGGTTGCGGTATAAGTGGGGCCATGCAGTACAGTAGAATAGTTAAGTTTGAAATGCAAGGCTGATAGATAAATTGGGATGACCTGTATTAATCCCTCAGAAGTTATATTTCAAGACCCCTTTAAAACCTGCGGGAATGACAGCATTTTTGGACTTTTGCAAGAGCCTCTAACAGTGATGAAAACTCAATCTACACGTATGCCATTCCCAAAGTCAAAGATCTATTAGGGTATGAACCTGATGAGGTTATTGGCAAGACACCGTTCGATCTAATGCCTCCGGAAGAGGCTGAACGAGTTTCAGAAGAGTTTGGCCGTATAGCAAGAGACCGGATACCCTTTTCCCGTTTAGAGAACATGAACCTTCACGCAGACGGTCATCACGTGATTCTGGAGAGAAGTGGTGTACCGATCCTTGATGTCTTCGGACATTTCAGAGGCTATCGGGGCATTGACAGGGACATTACAGGGCGCAAGAAAATTGAGGAAAGAAATCTATGTCAATTAAACAGACTTACCGCTCTGCGTGAAATTGATATTGCGATCACGGCAAGCCACGACCTGCACCTTACCCTCAAGGTAATCATCAATAATGTCATAAACCAATTAAAGATTGATGCTGCCGACATCCTGATGTATAAACCCGGTCCTCAGATTCTTGAATATGCCGCAGGGTCCGGCTTTCACACTCAGGCGCTGCAATACACACGATTGAAAATAGGCGAAAGTTATGCAGGCCGGACAGCCCGTGACCGCTGCATGGTCTGTGTGCCGGACCTGAGAAAAACTGATGGGTTTAAGAGGTCAAAGTACATGAATGATGAGAATCTCATATCTTACTATGGAGTTCCGCTCATTGCCAAGGGAAATGTAATTGGCGTTCTGGAGATCTTTCACCGCCGCAGTTTAGAACCTGATCAGGAATGGTTAGGTTTTCTTGAAGCACTGGCCGGACAAGCTGCGATTGCCATAGAAAATGGGGTATTAATCACAGAACTTTACAGGGCCAACATGGATATCATCACGGCTTATGATGCAACCATTGAGGGTTGGTCAAAGGCATTGGATTTGCGTGACAAAGAAACGGAAGGGCACAGCCAACGCGTCACAGAATTGACTTCCCGGATTGCCTATGCAATTGGGGTAAATGAGGCCGAACAAGTGCATCTACGCCGTGGTGCATTACTCCATGATATAGGCAAGATGGGCATACCGGACAGGATATTATTAAAACCTGGTCAACTCAATAAGGAGGAGAGATATATCATGAACAAGCATCCTGATTTTGCGGATGCAATGTTGTCGCCCATTGAATATCTCCGTCCGGCCCTCGATATTCCATATTGCCATCATGAAAAAATGGATGGCACTGGTTACCCTCGGGGACTTAAGGGTGAGCAGATACCTTTATCAGCCAGGATTTTCGCTGCTGCGGATATATTTGATGCACTAAGCTCAGAAAGACCTTATCGCCCTGCCTGGTCAAAAGAAAAGGTGTTAGAACATATACAATCCCTGTCAGGGAATCACTTAGACCCTAAGGTGGTGAATATATTTCTTGCCAATGAAAAAGATATGTTATCATTTCCTCTTTCATTATAAAGTACTCTCTCTGGTGCCATGCCTAGAATATTGATTTATGTGACTCGCCTATACAGAAATCCTCCTTTTCTGTGCACTAATTAAATGAATATGATACATTGCTAACAATTATGATAACACCGTCGCTGAAAGAACTTTCATTAGCCTTTCTCAGGCTTGGACTCACGGCCTTTGGCGGGCCTGCAATGGTTGCCCATATCAAAGAAGTATCAGTAAATAAAAAAGTCTGGCTTGATGAGGAGACATTTGACAATGGCGTGGCCTTATGTCAGTCAATCCCAGGGGCTACTGCCATGCAGACATCTGCTTATGTAGGATTAAAGGCAAGAGGCGTTATTGGCGCACTAATTTCTTATGTCAGCTTTGGTCTGCCTGCATTTATCCTAATGGTGATACTTTCCGCTGCATACATGAAATATCATGACTTGTCACGGGTAATATCTATTTTAAGCGGATTAAAGGTAATCGTTATAGCAATAATACTGAGTGCAGTCTACTACTTTGGCAGGGGTTTGTTTAAGGATTACAGGACAGTGTTGATAGCGGTATTATCTGCTCTGCTATTCGGGTTTGGTGTAAACCCGTTTATCGTGATTGCAGGAGCTGGTGTGTTGGGGAGTATTGTGTTGGAGAATAGACAAGAAAACTCCACTCCATATATTTCCCTCCCCTTCAAGGGGAGGGCCAGGGTGGGGATGGGGTTCCTCATCTTAACCTTAATCTTTTTCTTCCTCGCCGTACTTTATTTTTTTGACCCAAACCTCTTCAGACTTGCTGCAATCATGTTACGCATTGACCTGTTCGCTTTTGGCGGCGGGTTTGCATCACTGCCGCTAATGCTGCATGAGGTTGTGAATGTTAGAGGATGGATGGACAGCAAGACCTTTATGGATGGGATAGCACTTGGACAGGTAACACCGGGCCCAATTGTAATTACTGCTGCATTTGTGGGATATTTATTATACGGCTTGTCAGGGGCAATTGTTTCAACCATTGCAATCCTATCTCCTTCTTTCCTGATATTAATTATATCTGCACCATACTTCGACAGGGTCAATAATTCTTTATACTTTAAGGGGGCTGTCACGGGAGTTCTATCATCATTCGTTGGCCTTCTTATCTACTTAGCAATAAATTTTTCATTAGTCATCCAGTGGGACATTGAAAGGATATTATTGGGAACGGCTGTCTTAACTGCACTGCTCCTGAAAATTGATATTCTTTATGTTATTCTTGCAGGAGGAATAATTTCGCTGGTTCTTTTTTAATAATTACTACTGGACAAATCAGAGCACACTATGTTATTTATGCTTGAGATAAAGGTGAACAAAGGATCAAGTTAATAGGCTGAAGACTGAAGGAAGAAGTCAGAAGCAAGAAATCAGATAGAACAAGATAAAGGAACGAAGAAAGAAAGAGAGAAGAAGCAGGAAATAATATGCAAAATAAGAATCGTGCACATTTGCCATTGATGTTTATGGGGATGGTGTCGCTTGTGGCAGCACTGTTGGCCGGGCTGAGCCGCATAGGATGGCCATTGCCGTCTGTAGTACATAACTTTTCTATGCTGCATGGGCCTCTTATGGTTTCAGGGTTTCTCGGGACTCTGATAAGTCTGGAGAGGGCTGTGGCATTAAAAAAGGGCTTTACTTACATTGCCCCTCTGCTGACAGGTCTTGGGGCCATACTTCTGATAACAGGCGTCCCTTACACTTATGGGTATACTTATGGACCAATCTTAATTACAACCGGAAGCCTTGTGCTTGTATTAGTGTTCATTTATATCTACCGCATACAATCCGGCCTTCATATTATTATAATGGGACTTGGGGCGCTTTTGTGGTTCGGTGGAAATTTCCAGTGGCTCAAAGGGGCGCCGGTGCCGCAGGTGGTTATGTGGTGGGCAGGTTTTCTTATACTGACAATAGCCGGTGAACGTCTTGAACTATCCCGATTACTACAGCATCCTGTTTCAGTAAAGGCACTCTTTATTATAGATACTGCAATATTCATAACAGGAATAATGTACACAGGTGTTAATTTCGAATCAGGTATTCGCCTCACAGGGGTAGGGATGATTTTCTTATCACTATGGCTGATAAAGTACGACATGGCACGCCGCACTATTTATCAGAAAGGCTTATCCCGTTTCATCGCTGTATGCTTATTGTCAGGTTATGTATGGCTGTTGTTCAGCGGGATACTTGCAATATATTCAGGCGGGGTAATAGCAGGCCCTGTTTATGATGCAATGCTCCACAGTGTATTCCTCGGTTTTGTATTTGTTATGATATTCGGACACGCGCCGATCATCTTCCCTGCTGTATTAGGCACAACAATGAACTTCTATCCGAGGTTTTACATCCACCTTATAATACTTCATATTACACTGATTCTGCGTGTAGCAGGTGACCTTATGCTCTGGATGCCGGGGCGGCAATGGGGCGGATTACTTAATGCACTTGCCATTATTATCTTCTTTGTGAATACAATTTCTGCGGTGTTATCCAGACAAAAAAAACATAACTCCCCCTAACCCCCTCCCGTCAAAGGAGGGGGTTTTTCTCTATGTACCCTCTCCCTCAGGGAGAGGGTCCGGGTGAGGGTGGGGTTATTTCAATGAACTCAATAATCTTGGCACAAGCTGTTTCTTCCTTGAAAGAACGCCTTTAAGTTCAGCAAGATGGGAGGAGAGTATTGGATAGCCCATGCGTGTAACAATTGAAGAGTCGCCGGTAAAAAGCAGGAGGCTGTTTTCATAAATTATGTCGGAAACAAGAAGACATGCCATTGTAAGTCGGTCTTCAAGAAGTATCTTGTTGAGGGCTTCAAGTAATGATTCCCTGAGTTTTTCAAAGGTAAGCATCTCTATAACTTCGATCTGACCAATGCCGATATTGTGTTTCCCGACCTCATATATCTTATAGTCGGTCTTTATTATCTCTTCAGGCTTTTTCTTCAGCAGGTCAGAGCTTGCATTAAATATCTCTTCACCGTGCTTTTGTATATTTAATCCGGCCACTTCAGCAAGATATGTTGCAGCCTTCACATCCCTCTCTGTTGTTGTGGGTGACCTTAGAATAACGGTGTCAGATAAAATGGCGGACAGCATGATGCCTGCATACTCTTTCTCAGGTTCAAGTCCGAATTTCTGATAAAGCTCTGCTATAAGTGTATTGGTACATCCAACAGGCTCAACAACAAAAAGTATAGGATGAAGCGTCTGAAAACTCCCGATCCTGTGATGGTCATAGACCTCAACAACCTCAGCCTCCTCAATGCCGGGAATAGCCTGACTCGCCTCATTATGATCAACAAGTATCACCCTTTTTCTGTACTCCTTCAGCATATCCCTGCGTGTAAGAATACCGGTAAGCCTGCCTGAATCATCCACTACAGGACACCCCCTGTGCCCGGACTCAAGCATCCTGTTCTTTACATCCAGCAGCAGATTGAAGGGGGACACAGAATAGAAGTCAGTAGAATAAATCTCATGAACAGGGGTACTGAGATGAAGCAGTCTTACGGTTGTCGCAGTATCATAAGGCGCGGAGATTATACTTACCTTATTCTTTCGTGCAGTTTCAAGGATGGCCTTATCAGGAAGATAACCTCCGGTTATAATAAGGCACCTCACACTATTTTCAGCGGCACATTGCTGTATCTCTTTACGGTCTCCGACAATAACAATACAGCCTTCATCAGGATAAGATTTCAGAACCTCAAGAAATCCTTCTGCCTCCATTGCACCGACTACTATCCTGAAAGAGTTCGTCTCATTTTCATTGAACAGGAATAGTGCATTCCCGTGGATCACCTTTGCTACAGCGAGGAGGGATGCCACAAGGCGGTTAGAAGTTGCCGCCTCTGCATGACGCACATAGAATTTTGCCAAATCCTGCAGGGTAATTGCACCCTTGAAATAGCCGTCACGGTCTGTCACCGGTACCATGAGCAGGTCATAACTGTTCATGAAATCGAGCACATCCCCGATTGACATATCCGTATTGACTGAAAGTGCCTCTGATGTCATCACATCCTTTACCCTGACCTTTACATCAGGAAGATAAAGGGGCCTGTCCATGCCGAACATATTAAGAATAAACTCCGTCTGAACATTCGCCTCACCTGTCCGCGCCGCTATTACATTGATAGAACCGGTGATCTGTTTAAGACGTGCATAAGACAATGCCGCACAGATAGAATCTGTATCAGGATTTCTGTGACCGATTACATATATAGGTTGCTCTTGCATAGTTTGCATATAATGCCAAAACAGGGATTTCTTGTCAATCAGTTTAAATGTTTAACCTATGACGTTCAAGTATCTCAATCTCTGTCTCTTTATTCACTTTAAGCCTTTTCCCCTCATCTATTAACCCTCTGCACGATATAACATCCCCTCTTTTTAATTCATCATACACCTTATTCACAGACGACCGGTCTTTATCAAGCCTCACTACTAAATTTCTCCCGTTTCTGCCGCATATATAGAATTCAATCTTGCCTTTGGATATGAGCGGTTCACTTACTATTCTGTAAGAATACTCATCAGAAAATAACCCCATCCCCTCCCTAACCCTCCCCTTGAAGGGGAGGGGATTAAGGGGAGGGGGGGTTCCATAAAGATATTTTAACAGTATCCGCTCAATAGCATTACTTTCAGACATGATGAAGGATTATGACAGATACTGGAGAAGGTATCAATTACTGATGAACCCTCATGAGCCGATGGCTCACAAAGGGGCATGAAAATTAGGCTCAGGATGAAACAACCCCACCCTCACCCTAACCCTCTCCCTGAGGGAGAGGGGGCTACGTTGATTCCCTCCCCTTCAAGGGGAGGGGTAGGGTGGGGATGGGGTTGATTTTCGGATGAACCCACATGAGCCGTGGGCTCACAAAGGGAAATGAAAATAGTAAACAGTAAGCAGTGAGCAGTAAACAGGAAAGGCAGTCTTTATCTGCTAACTGCTTACCGCTTACTGCTTACTTGGGGTCATTTTCGGATGAACAAAAAAAGCCTTATCTATAACAGATAAGGCTCTTTGTGCTAATCTATATTGTTCTCTTCCTAACTACTATAACTAACGTACGAATATTTTACGTCTGAATGCTGCCAATCCAATAAGCCCGCTGCTGAGAAGTAATAAAGAGGCAGGTTCAGGAACGCCGCTTACGCTAACATCCGCCGAAATTATTGGAGAGCGCAGCCCCCAACCTTCATCGCCAAGCCCTTGCATTGTACCGTAATCAAATACATAAGTGTTGGCGCCAGAAAGAAGTGTGTGAGCTACACTGAATTGTGTCAGTCCACCTCTAAACCAACCATAAGACGTGATAGATACTATAGTGACTCCAGGATCACTGTAGTTGATAAAGTTACTGCCCCCGCCTCCCATATCGAAACCACCTTGAAACATCATATTTCCGTTTATAGTGAGGGTAAATGTATCCGTGCAACAGTTTACCCCATCAACAGACAAATAACCTAATAGATCAAATGTGAGGGCCGCAGGTAACCCTTCAGTGAGGCGTGGGAACCCGGTCGTGGGGTAAGCCTCCTTTCCAATATTATGGGGGTTGTATGTACTATAGGTTTGATGGCGGTGAAGTCCCTGAAGGGAAGAGAAGTTTGAAGGGATCGAGGGTCATG
>JACRGV010000078.1 GCA_016212215.1 Nitrospirota bacterium | reverse complement strand
GTTTCACAAAGGAGGATGAAAACCACCCCCCCAAGCCCCCCCTTGTTAAGGGGGGGAAAGTTCCTTTGGTGCTCAATGGCCAACGGCAATCCCCCCCTTTGTTCAAGGGGGGGCATGGGGGGGTTATTTTCGGATGAACTCCCATGAACCGAGGGCTCACAAAGGGAAATGAAAATAGTAAACAGTAAGCAGTGAGCAGTAAACAGGAAAGGCAGTCTTTATCTGCTAACTGCTTACTGCTTACTTGGGGTCATTTTCGGATGAAACATTTTAAGGGGGGCTTTGGATGTACACAATAGTAATTTTCATAATATGTATAGGTATCCTGATATTTGTACATGAATTCGGACATTTCATTGCTGCAAGGTTAAACGGCATAAAGGTTGAAAAGTTTTCACTCGGGTTTGGGCCTAAGATAATCGGGAAAAAGATCGGGGATACGGAGTATCTGATCTCTGCCATGCCTCTTGGCGGTTATGTAAAGATGGCAGGTCAGGAAGATTTACCGGGCCAGGCAGATGAAAAGGAACAGAGTGAAAATGACTTTTCTGCCAAAAGTGTTTTACAAAGGGCCACTGTTGTCTTAGCGGGTCCCTCAATGAATATTATTCTGGCATTTGTTCTTATGCCTATTGTGTTTTTTATCGGTGTAAATCTTCCTTCTTTTATAGAACAGAAACCGGTAATAGGCTGGATTGAAAAGGATTCTCCTGCATTGGCCGGCGGTTTTCAGGTAGGAGACAAGATACTGAAGATCAATAAAAAGGCGGTTTCAGACTGGGATGAGGTTATTACTATATTGACAACCCATCCTGAACTGGGCATGAAACTTGAGGTTGAACGGGCAGGGGAAGTAAAAGAGTTATCATTGGAGAAATCCAAAGACTCTAAGTACGCAGGGCCTGGTTATGGCGGCCTTCTGCCGGAGATGGCGGCTATTGTCGGAAGGGTAAACAGCGGGTATCCGGCAGAGAAGGCCGGTCTTAAGACCGGTGACAGGATTATTGAGATAGACGAAAGCCCTGTAGTAAGCTGGTATCAGGTGTCTGCATATATAAGGTCTCATGTGGGTCAGGCAATTGAGATTGAGGTTAAGAGGGGTGAAGAAAAGTTCAAGACAACTGTAACACCGGTAAAAGATAAGGCCGCAGGATATGGTGTCATTGGAATAATTAACCGGCAGGAGACTGTACTAAGAAAATTCGACCTCATTGAATCAATAGAGCACGGAATGCAGCGATCTATTGAACTGACAGGTTTGACATTTGATGTCCTGAAGAGACTGGTAACCCTTAACTTATCCATTGAATCCCTCGGCGGCCCTATAATGATAGCCAAACTTACAGGTGAGGCGGCACAATCAGGCGTATCCGACCTGATCGCCTTCATGGCATTTATGAGTTTACAGCTTGGGGTATTAAATCTCCTTCCAATCCCTGTATTAGACGGCGGCTGGGTGGTCTTCCTTATTGCAGAGAAGATAAAAGGCAGTCCACTCAACAAGAGGACTATGGAGATTGCACAGACAGCGGGCTTTGCACTATTGATAACACTGATTGTGATAGTTTCGTATAATGACATTATGCGGGTGTTTAAATAAACTGCCATGAACGGGGCGCTCACGAAGGGCAATGATACCCCCCCCCTCTCCCTGAGGGAGAGGGGGCTATGTTGATTCCCTCCCCTTCAAGGGGATGGGTAGGGTGGGGATGGGGTTGATTTTCGGATGAACCCCCATGAACCAGGGTTCACAAAGGGCCATGAAAATCAGCGGGACAAGAAAGTCCCGCCTATCCTCGTAGAAATGGATAGGCGGGGTTTTCTTACCCCGCCGGAGAGATTTTCGGATGACAGGTAATAGGTAAGAAGTTAGGATGAGGAAAAAGACACGGCAGATACGGGTTGGGGATGTGGTGATTGGGGGGGATGCAGCGGTTGTTGTTCAGTCAATGACCAATACGGATACTGCTGATGTTGACGCCACGGTTGCTCAGATAAAGAGGCTTGAAGATGCAGGGTGTGAGATTATCCGGGTGGCTGTACCGGATAAGAAGGCCGCTGAAGTCCTCCATAACATAAAATCTTCCATAAAAATCCCGCTCATTGCTGACATACATTTTGACTACAGGCTTGCCCTGACAGCCATTAAGAAAGGTGTAGACGGTCTGCGGCTTAATCCGGGAAATATAGGAGATGAGGGCAGGATAGAACAGGTTGTTAAGGCGGCAAAGGAAAAGGGTATTCCAATCAGGATAGGTGTTAATGCCGGTTCTCTTGAAGAAGACCTTCGTGAGAAATACGGACATCCCACGCCGGAGGCAATGCTTGAATCTGCTGCGCGGCACATAAATATATTGGAAAGATATGGGTTCTATGATATAAAGGTATCTCTTAAGGCGTCTAATGTACCTACCACATTAAAGGCATACAGGCTTTTCTCTGAGAGGTATGATTATCCCGTGCATGTGGGTATATCTGAGGCAGGGCCTATGTTATCCGGCACTGTGAAGTCTGCTGTCGGCATAGGGATTCTGCTGGCAGAGGGGATTGGAGATACCCTCAGGGTTTCCCTGACTGCTGACCCTGTGGAAGAGATAAGGGTTGCGTATGAGATACTGAAGGCCCTGAATCTGAGGCATCGGGGAATCAATATAATATCATGTCCCACATGCGGTAGGATGGAGATTGATATTGAAAAGATTGCCGGAGAGGTGGAGAAGAGATTATCTCATATAACAATACCTCTGAATGTTTCAATATTGGGCTGTGTAGTAAACGGCATAGGGGAAGGTAAAGAATCTGATGTGGGCATTGCCGGCGGTAAGGGTGTCGGGCTTTTGTTCAGAGAGGGAAAAGTTGTAAGGAAACTGAAGGAATCTGAACTTGTGGATGCCCTTGTTCAAGAAGTAGAAGACATAGTTAATAAGCATAGCTAATAAAAATGTACTATTCAAAACTATTAATACCGACACTCCGTGAAGACCCGGGAGAGGCAGAGATTATAAGCCACAGGCTTATGCTCCGTGCAGGCATGATAAGAAAGCTTGCCGCGGGAATTTACAATTACCTCCCTCTTGGTTATCGGGTTTTAAGAAAGATTGAGACCATTGTCCGTGAAGAGATGAACAGGGCAGGTGCACAGGAGATCTTTATGCCTATGGTACTTCCTGCTGAACTCTGGCAGGAGACAAAGAGATGGGAACAGTACGGTAAAGAGCTTCTGAGATTAAAAGACAGGCATGATAGGGAGTTCTGTCTCGGCCCTACACACGAAGAGGTTGTAACTGACCTTGTAAGGAAAGAGGTTAAATCATACAGACAACTTCCGCTCAACTTATATCAGATACAGAGCAAGTTCAGGGATGAGATAAGACCGAGGTTCGGGCTGATGCGCGGCAGGGAATTCATAATGAAGGACGCATACAGCTTTGATATTGATGAGGCCGGTGCAGAGGATGCCTACAGAAAGATGTTTGAGGCATACAACGCTATATTCAAAAGGTGCGGACTCAGATTTAAACCTGTTGAAGCAGACAGCGGCCTAATAGGCGGCAGTTTTTCCCATGAATTCATGGTGCTTGCAGAGACAGGAGAAGAAGCAATAGTCTCATGCGATACCTGCGGCTATGCAGCGAACATGGAGAAGGCGGAAGGAAGAAGCAAGAAGCAAGAAGTTAGAAGTCAGAAACAAGAAATCAGAAGCCATGAAATTCCCCCTCCCCTTCAAGGGGAGGGTCGGGGGGAGGGTGAGCTAAGAGTACCTTCTACAGATGACAGCAAGAAGCAAGAAGTTAGAAGTAAGAAGTTAGAAGAAGATTTGATGCCCCTTGAAAAAAAGGTTACCCCCGGCAAAAAGAGTGTGGAAGATGTGGCAGCTTTTCTTGGAGTGGAGAAAGAACTGCTTGTAAAGACCCTTATTATGCGGGGTGGAGACTTGATTGTTGCGGCACTTGTAAGGGGAGACCATGAGTTAAATGAGACAAAACTTGCAAGGATAATCAATGCCACAGAGGTAGAGCTTCTTGCACCGGCAGAGGTAGAAAAGGTAACAGGCGCACCTTCAGGCTTCTCAGGCCCTGTCGGGCTAAAGGGCTTACATATAATAGCGGATAGTGCAGTTAAGGGAATGATAAATTTTGTTGTCGGCGGGAATGAAAAGGATGTGCACCTTGTAAATGTGAACATGGAAAGGGATTTCACGCCGGACCAGTATGCTGATATAAGAAATGTGCAGGAGGGTGATGGATGCCCGAGGTGTGAAACAGGAAGACTGATTATCGTAAGAGGTATTGAAGTAGGGCATACATTCAAGCTCGGCACAAAGTACAGTGTTGCTATGGAGGCAACATATCTTGATGAAGCCGGCAAGCCGCAGTATATGATAATGGGCTGTTACGGAATCGGCGTGAGCAGGATAATTGCAGCAGCAATAGAACAGAACCACGATAAAGAAGGTATTATATGGCCTACTGCCATAGCACCATTTAAGGTGATAATCCTTCCTTTAAACATGACCTCAGAAAAGGTCAAAGGAACCGCAGAGGATATATATAATAGATTAATGGAAAAAGGTGTAGAGGTCATCTTAGATGACCGTGATGAGCGTGCCGGTGTGAAGTTCAAAGATGCAGAACTGCTCGGTTTTCCTTTTCAGATAGTAGTCGGTGAAAAAGGCCTGAACAGGGGTATAGTAGAACTAAAAAACCGGGCAACCCGTGAAGTAAAAGAGGTCGTAGTAGAGCAGGTAGTATTAAGCAGTGAGCTATGATAGATCTGTCAAATGCCAATCCTTCAGAAACCCTTCTGATAGTCTCCTGTACTTACAAAAAGACATGAGATAAATCCTAAATGCCCCTGAGTTTATACAGGCCACGTTTTGAGTAATTAGATCAGAAGCAAACCGAACAAGGTTTGTCATGGCCAGCCCTTTCAGCACTTCTTATATCAGGGTATTCCTCCCAGTTTTCTTTATTAACACCCTGCTTTGTGACCTCTCGACACTCAGGGCAATGGTAAGGGCGTGGTTGATTAGTGGGATTACCGGTTGCAACAACCACTCTAACCGGCGGATGTGAATGACCTTTTTGACAGTTCATAATAACTTCTCCTTTCATTATAGATGTTTCCTCTTCCATCATAAAATATGTTCCTTCTATTTCTTTAAGTCCTTCTATCAGGCTCATTTCCCGTGACATTACAATATCAAGGTTTTTAAGATGTTTGTGATAAGGGAAAGTTTCTAACTTTTTTGCCCTGGGGTCAGGAGAATTATCATAACGGAAGATAACATTGTTATGGGAACGGTAGTTGTATGCATACTTATATTTTTCAATACCACTTTCTTTGGATTCTATAAATTCTTTAAAATCAAGGGAAGCGCCATCCCTCAACTCTATACTTCCCGAGATAAAGGCAATATCACCAGTTTTTCTATCAATAGTAATATTATAAGATGAGACAATCGGGGAAGAGGTTATAATTGATTCTAACCGGACAATATACTTATCTATACTCAAAGACGATATCCTCAAGAGATTTCAGTTTCTTCTGTATCCGCTGTAAAGTCTCGCATTCCCCCTCCCATTCTATAAGCTCCATATCATCTATCTTGCCGTATAGATTTTCTCTGTCCAATTCTCCATATTTACTTTCAAAGTTGTTTATCTTATCCTGAATTTTGTCAAATGTCTTTTTAAGCAGGTATATTTCGGTATCAATGGCAAATCTTATCTTTTCTCGTGTCCAGTTATCATCGGTCTCTATAATCAGTCTTGTCACTTAATCACTCCCCCTTAACCTAAGCAGTAATTTACCTTAACGCCTGTATAAAATCAAATTCAGTTTGCACATATCGCATAATATATCACCTTCCAATCTATCTGTCTCTTAACTTCTTGAGTTGCTTCACATTATAGATTTAAACGTAAGCAACAGGGACAACATCAATTTCAGCGGTAAGTGGATACCGGTTTTCTGCAAGGCAGATGATCGCACCGCTGCCGATATTGCGGCCGGATTTCCTGAGGCTGTTCATTCCTTTTAACATGCCTTTGTCCGGCCTCATGGTAAGTTTTATCTCAACAGGGAAGATTGTTCCCTTTGAGCAATTGCCCTACCCGTGCAGCCGCAAGCCTCAGAAATTTTTCAAATGAAGTCTTAGCGGCATCACCCTCCCCTTAATCCCCTCCCGTCAAGGGAGGGGAAATAAAAACAGTGCTTCATTACGGGTTTTGGGATTAGGCGTATCTCCATCTAAAAATAATAACTTGTATGCTAAATGAGACATAAATCACCCACTCACTTTGGAGAAGACCCAAATAAAAAATTGTTGATTACTCTTGCTTCTCATGGTATGTTGCTATTCCTAATCCTTTGGAGGATTTAAAATGAGATTGCATTTAATCGTTGTCTTATCATTAGCCGCTGTTTTGACTGCCGGTACTTTAAACAATGTCTGTTCAGCAGAACCGGAGAGGGTAGCAGCGGCCAAAGATGTGGTAAAGGTTGAAGAGGTCTTTGCAAAGAAGGATACGCTCAGCGGTAAGAAGGTCACTGTAAAAGGTGAGGTCGTAAAATTCAATAGCGGCATTATGGGAAAGAACTGGGTACACATTAAAGACGGAAGCGGGAAACCTGGAACCAATGATTTAACTGCAACAACAAAGGATACTGCCAAGGTCGGGGATAAGGTAATGGTTACCGGTATACTTGCAGTAGGTAAGGACTTTGGTGCCGGTTATAAATATGATGCCATAATTGAAGATGCTGTTGTAACACCTGTGAAGTAGAGTATAAGAAATACAAGCCACCGCAGGAGTTGAGTGATTTGTTTGAAAATAGTGTCTTCCAGCCGAGGCTCTCGCCGCAGGAAGAAAGGGTTGAGTGGTGGAGGCAGACTATAGGGCTTTTTGCAGGTCCGCTGGTCTTCATTGTAATTTATTTCATGCCTGCACCCGCCTTATCAGGTCAGGGACACTCGCTGGCTGCAATCCTTAGTCTTGTAATAACCTACTGGGTATCTGAGGCCATCCCCATCCCTGTAACTGCACTGCTTGGCGCTGCACTTTGCGTATTTATGGGGGTTGCCCCGGCCAGGACAGTGCTTGCCCCTTTTGCCGATCCCATCGTGTTTCTCTTCATAGGAAGTTTTATCATTGCAAAGGCCATGAACATTCACAGGCTGGACCGCAGGTTTGCCATGTATATCTTTTCCATAAAGGGTATCGGCAACAGCCCATCCATGCTATTAATTGCATGCGGCGTAGTAGTCGCACTTATTTCCATGTGGATAAGCAACACGGCTGCTACTGCCATTATGCTGCCTATCTGCATCGGGATAATCAGCAGTATGGAGAAACGTTTATCAACAGTATCGTTTAAGTACAGGGCAGGCATGATGCTGATGATTGCTTATGGGGCATCTGTAGGGGGGATAGGTACTCCGGTGGGGTCTCCTCCCAATCTTATTGCTATCGGTATGATAGAATCCCTCGCCCATTACCGTATTACCTTTTTCCAGTGGATGGCACTTGGTGTCCCCATGCTGATTATAATGTTTATTGTACTTTCCATACTACTGTTGTTCCTGCATAATCCGCCGTCAAGGACTGACTCATCTGCCTTGATAATACAGGATACTGAGGATGATGCAGCCGGGTGGAGCAAGGGAGAGATATATACATTAATCTCTTTCGGGACGGCTGTTATGTTATGGATTCTTCCAGGTATTATTGCGGTTGTTTATGGAGTTGATTCCGGTCTGTATAAGTCGCTTAAAGGGGTACTGGATGAGGGTGTTGTTGCTGTTGTCGCGGCCTTTCTGTTATTTGTACTGCCTGTAAACTGGCAGAAGAGGACATTTGCCATATCGTGGGATCAGGCAGTACGGATTGATTGGGGCACTATCCTCCTTTTCGGCGGGGGGCTGAGTCTCGGCAAACTGATGTTTGATACCGG
The DNA here is from genome assembly GCA_016212215.1 of Nitrospirota bacterium. Classification (NCBI taxonomy): domain Bacteria; kingdom Pseudomonadati; phylum Nitrospirota; species Nitrospirota bacterium. The sequence goes on along the minus strand of JACRGV010000078.1, from coordinate 20,807 downwards.
ACTTGCAAATATCATAGGCAACCGTCTAACAAATATAGCCGGTGTGGAAGGCCTGTGGAGTATTACGGCATTATCTGTGATAATCGGAATCCTTGTAAGTGAGGCCACATCTAATACAGCATCCGCAAGTATGGTTATTCCTGTTATGATCGCAATTGCCCAGGCTGCCGGCGTATCTCCTGTTCCACCGGCACTTGGGGCATGTCTTGGGGCCAGTTTCGGTTTCATGCTTCCTGTATCCACCCCGCCTAATGCAATAGTGTACGGTTCGGGCATGGTGCCCATTCTCTCGATGCTGAAGGCAGGAGTGATATTCGATGCACTCGGTTTTGTTACAATATGGACAGGGCTGCGAATATTATGTCCATTGCTTGGGCTTATGTAGTTCAAAGTGGGGTGAGAATGGAAACATCCTTCGACAAGCATAGCCGAATGGCTCAGGATGTTACAACCCCACCCTCACCCGGACCCTCTCCCTGAAGGAGAGGGAGTCTAAGTTTTATTCCCTCCCCTTCAAGGGGAGGGTTAGGGTGGGGATGGGGTTATTTATTGATGAATTCGTATTTATCACGTTTTCATCCGAAAATCTCCATAGCTCACCCTCCCCCTAACCCCCTCCCGTCAAGGGAGGGGGAAAAACTTAGCATCCCTCTCCCCCGGCGGGAGAGGGTCCGGGTGAGGGGGCCTCATTTTCATGTACCTTTGTGAGCCGAAGGCTCATGTGAGTTCATTCGAATCAATTCAGCACATCTATATCCGCTGAGGACTGCACCTTCTATGGTTGCCGGAAGTCCTGTGTCTGTCCAGTCGCCTGCGATGAAGAGGTTTTTGATTGGTGATTCCTGAGAAGGTCTGTATTTTTGAATGTCCGGTGCAGGGATGAAGGTAGCAGACTTTTCCTTTATAATTCTGCTGTAGATTAGTTTAGCTGAATTTGCCTCCGGCAGAAACTTCCTGAGTTCTGTCACTGCCATTGTAAGGAGCGCTGCTGAGTCCATATTTACAAACTCTTGTGCACCGCTTATTACAAGGGAGATAAGGTTATTGGACTGTCTATGCTCACCCTCCCCCTGCCCCCCTCCCGTCAAGGGAGGGGGAATATAGGTTGAAATCATATTATTATTAAATATCCACTGAACCGGGGAGTTTATAAATGCTGCAAAGGGCTTATCAATTATCGGTTTATCGAATAGGAGATGGAAAGAGATAATGGGAGATGACTTCAGTTCTTTCAGGCATGAAAAGTATGAATGGTGTTTGTTTATGATTGATGGAGGCAGTAGCCTATGAAGTGAATAATAAGGAACGGCACTTATATAATAATCCCCTTTAATTATCCTGTTGTTGCGGGTTCTTATACCGGTGACTGAGTGACCATCAAACAATATTTCAGATGCAGCACATCTTTTTTCTACAACTCCCCCGTGACGGATGACATAATCTTCAGCATCATCAGCATATAGCCTGCTCAACGGCACAGCAGGAAAAACAATCCTTGAACCCTTGCGGCTCTTAAACATTGCCTTTCTCAGAACAGTCTTAAAGATGGCGGCTGATGACCTATCGGGGCTTTCATTCATGATTGCGAGGGTGAGGATGTTCCAGAATGTGTCCATGGCCCGTTTCCCTTGTCCATACCGGGAAAGCCAATCGGTGATGGAAGAAACACCCTCCCCCTTGCCCGAATCATTTGCCGAATCATTTGCCGAATCATTTGATAGATAAGAGCTTACCATCCCCTTTTGGGACAGTGTTAGTGGGAGGGGATGATTATCATATAGTACATCCTTTGTGATGTAAAGCATTTTGAGCCGCTCGGAAAGGCTAAGTGCCTTGAATCGTAAGATACCTGATGCCGCATGAAGAGGCGCAGGTAACGGGAGGCAGCTCAGGCTGTAGGTTTGTCCGGCACTTTCTATAAAATCAACATGGAGATTTTTCTGGATGTATAATTTATCAAAAGTCCCTAATGTCTTTAAGAATCTGAATGTGTTTTCATAGCATCCCATAAGGAGATGCTGGCCGTTATCCAGTTCAATGAAGGTATTCCTGTCTAAGAATGAAAAAGCCCTTCCGCCAAAATAGCCGCGTTGTTCTATGACGGTAACGTTATAACCGGAGGATATAAGCTCTGTTGCAGCAGTAAGGCCGGCGAAGCCCCCGCCGATGATGATGACATTTTTCTTCATCCGAAAATCACCCCCCCCCATGCCCCCCCTTGAAAAAAGGGGGGGATTGCCGTTGGCCATTGAGAACCTTTCCCCCCCTTAACAAGGGGGGGCTTGGGGGGGGTGATTTTCATCCTCATTTGTGAAACCTCCGTTTCATGACAGTTCATCTGAAAATCAACCCCATCCCCACCCTACCCCTCCCCTTGAAGGGGAGGGAATTTCAAGTTCGTACTTCTAACTTCTAACTACTTTGTTCCATTCTCTGCTTACTTTATTCCAATCCTGACCTTAGCCCATGTCCTTACTGCAATAGAAATTTTCCGGGATTTTGATAAGCGTGCGTGATAAGAGAATACGTTATAATTTGTATCTTCAATCTTTTTAAGCAGATTACTATATATTGCCCGCATAATCTCAGCGGCTATCATTGACTTACGGTCTTCCTTAGGCAGGGTCTCTTCAGCCCTTTTATAATAATCTCTTGCCCGGGCACACTCAAATCTCATCATATCAATAAATTTCTGGTTGTATGATGATGATAACAGTTCCCCTTCTGAGTATCCGAACTTTTTCAGATCCTCAAGCGGCAGGTAAATCCTGCCATTTTCAGCATCACTTTTTACATCTCTCATTATGTTTGTTAATTGCATGGCAACTCCAAGGTCTACGGCATATCCCAGAGTAATGGCATTCTTATAACCGAACACATCCGTACATATAAGCCCAACAACAGATGCAACCCTATAGCAGTATTTGTGAAGTTCATCGAACGTATGGTATCTGTTTTTAGTTAAATCCATCTCAACTCCCCTGATAAGTTCAAAAAAATATTTATCCGGTATTGAGTATTTATCAATATACTTTTTAAGGTCTATAGTAATCGGGTGTGAAGGATTTCCTTTATATGTATTGATAATCTCTGTGGTCCATTTGAGTAAGTTCGCTGATGCAGCAACCCTGTTTGTCGCCTTGTCAACAACATCATCAAGTGAGCGGCAGAGGGCATATATTGAATACAGTGCCTTTCTCTTTTCAGAAGACAGAAATAAGAAGGAGTAGTAAAAATTGGAGTTACTCTGCTTGGTTATTATGCGGCTATGGGCAGGATTATCAGATGGATTCTTCATTCTTTTTTTGTCTCATGGTTAATGCGCGCGAAACTATCTTCAGTTTGTCCATTGCAGTAATAACCGGCCTTTTATTAAAAATATCATACCCGTTATGCTCCAGCTTTTCCAGTATCTTCATACCGCCTGACCAGACTGCCTTAAGCTCAAGTGATAAGCCTCCTTCAACCATACTGCACAATGGCAGTCCCTTTGTAAACAGCCCTTTTGTATATCCTGTTTCATAAGCTAGAAGGTTTTTGAATCCATCGTTAAAAGTATGCGACATTAATTCATCTTCCGTATAACCGAACTTCTCCATGTCCTCCAGTGGTATGTATATACGGTCTTTCTCAAGGTCAATCGCAATGTCCTGCCAGAAGTTGGTTAACTGAAGGGCTGTGCATATAAAATCAGACAGCCTGTGAAGCCCTGGGTCTTTGTATCCAAAGAGATATAGCACAATCCTTCCAACAGGATTTGCCGAATAGCGGCAGTATGTAAGGACATCCTCCATCTTCCGGTATCTCTTATTAACCGTATCCATCCTAAATGCCGTAATCAGGTCTTTGAGCAATCCTGCAGGGATTGCAAATGTTGTAAGAGTCTCTTTTAATGCTATGAATATGGGGTGTTCCGGTTTTCCGTCAATACAATTGTATAGTTGTTTCTCCCACTCATCGAGGAGGTGCAGGCGTGTTTTTGCAGCATTATTATCCAAAAACAACCCCATCCCCACCCTGGCCCTCCCCTTGAAGGGGAGGGAAATTCCCTCTCCCTCAGGGAGAGCTGCAATTAAATTCCTTCCAAATCCCTCCCCCCTCTTTTGCGGGGGGAGGCAGGAGGGGGGATCAGGGTGAGGGTGGGGTTGTTCATCCGCCATATCATCCGCAGTACGTGCAAATGCGTATATGGCATGTACATATTTCCTCTTGTTCTTAGGGATCATCCATGAACCGACAGGAAAGTTTTCGTAGTGTTCAGTTGCAAGCCTGGTGCAGTATGCAAAGGCGGCTTCTACCTCAGAGGCATAAGCAGGGTTTTTATTTTCCCCTTGCATCAGGACCCCAGATATATTTATGAAGCTGAATCTGCATTCTGACCGGAAGGTTATCATTAATTATCCACTCTGCGATGAGTGCAGGATTAAGCAGGCCAAAGGCAGGAGAAAACAATACCGTACATATATCGTTGAGATGATGGGTTGTCAGAATAGATTTTGCCCATACATAATCATTGTAATCAGTAATAACAAACTTGATCTCATCATGGGAGGAAAGATGCTGCAAATTTTCCCACAACATCCTGTCCGCCATATTACTGCTCGGGCATTTTAAATCCACAATCTTAAATGTCTCATTAGGAAGAATTGAGATGTCCTTGCTGCCATTGGTCTCAATAAGGACTTTAAAACCGTCTTTAATGAGCCGCTCTGCGAGCAGTGGAGTCTCTTCCTGTTCCAAAGGTTCTCCACCTGTGATTACAACATTCGGGCAGTTGAACTTTTCAATAACCTTAACAAGGTCATCTAACAAGTATTCCTCACCCTCTGAATACGCATACTTTGTATCGCACCAACTGCATCGCAGATTACAACCTGTTGTCCTTATGAATACCGACGGAACCCCTGCAAAAGTTGTCTCCCCCTGAATACTCTTAAATATCTCATTTATTTTCACAATATCTTTTATAACCTATTGGACCGGACATTGCAAATTTAAGGCATTGACAGGACATTTCTATTTTGGGTTGACACAAAAACAGGTTTGTCTTGACTCAACTCTATATTTAGCCTACCATAATCAAACTCTATGAAATGTGATAAAAGACCTATTGGTGTATTTGACTCAGGCATCGGCGGGCTTACGGTTTTAAAGGAGATTATTAAACTCCTTCCGGAAGAGGATACTATATATCTTGGTGATACTGCCCATCTTCCGTATGGGACAAAGTCTGAAGAAACCGTTATCAGATATTCTCTGGATAACACACGTTTTCTTCTCCAGCATGATATAAAACTCCTTGTCGTGGCATGTAATACTGCCTCAGCAGTGAGCCTTACTGCGTTGAGGAAAGAGTTTTCCCTTCCAATAATCGGGGTGATAGACGCGGGGGCGAGGGCCGCTGTTAAGGCAACAAAAAACCGCAGGGTTGGGATTATAGGTACTGAGACAACCATAAGGAGCAGTGCCTATACTAAGGCGATGAAGGCTATTGACCCTGATATTGAAACAATCGGCAAGGCATGTCCTATGTTTGTCCCGCTTGTTGAAGAGGGATGGACTGATGATGCTATTGCAGTAATGACTGCTGAAAGGTATCTCATTCCCTTAAAGGAAGAGGGGATTGACACACTGGTTCTTGGATGCACGCACTATCCACTGTTGAAGAATGCTATTCATAAGGTAATGGGGGATAGTGTTAGATTGATAGACTCAGCAGAGGAGACAGCATTGGAGGTCAAGGAGATATTGAATGTTATTCCCCCTAACCAAATTGAAATGGCGGGAGGGGATCAGGGGGAGGGTGGGCAGTTGGGATTTTCATATGAAAAGGGGCATGAAAATCAGCGGGACAAGAATGTCCCGCCTATCCTCAATTTATTATTCACGGATGGGGGGCCATCCCCATTTGTGGATAGGCGGGGTTTTCTTACCCCGCCGGAGTTATTTTCGGGTGAACATCCTCTTCGCCGATATTTTGTAACAGACTTCTCCCCCCGCTTTGAAGAACAGGGGAGCAGGTTTCTTGAAATGAAGATTCCAAAAGTTGAAAAAATAAACTGGGGGTAAAAAATGGCAAGAACAGACGGCAGGAAGATTGATCAAATGAGACCGGTAAAGATTCACAGGAATTACATAAAGTTTGCTGAAGGATCGGCACTGATAGAGGTTGGTGATACAAAGGTAATATGTACGGCTACGATTGAAGAAAAGGTACCGCCGCATCTTAAAGACAAGAATAAGGGGTGGGTTACTGCTGAATATTCAATGCTTCCCCGCTCTACTCATTCAAGGATAGCAAGGGAATCGGCAAAGGGGAAGATAGGCGGGCGGACGCATGAGATACAACGTCTAATCGGGAGGGTGTTGAGGTCTGTAGTTGACCTGGAAAAACTTGGTGAACGCACTATCTGGATAGACTGTGATGTGATTCAGGCAGACGGCGGTACACGCACAGCCTCAATTACAGGTTCGTTTGTTGCACTCGCAGATGCAATTAAGTATGCACAGAAAAAAGGTTTGATTGGGGATATTCCACTAAAGGATTATCTTGCCGCTGTGAGTGTAGGTATTATTGACGGAGAGCCTGTCCTTGACCTGAACTATTCAGAGGACTCCACTGCTGAAGTTGATATGAATATTGTGATGACAGGCAAAGGGAAATTCGTTGAGGTTCAGGGCACTGCAGAGGGCGCCCCATTTTCCAAGACGCAGATGGAAGGGCTTATCTCGCTTGCAAAGCATGGAATAGAAGAGCTGATTGCAATACAGCATAAACTAATAGGTGATTTAGTGTGAGCTTGAAGATAGTACTCGCCACTAAGAATAGGGGCAAGATAGAGGAGATAAAATATATCCTTAAAGAGAGCGGGATAGCAGATGCAATTGAAATATATTCACTCTCTGATTTTCCTGACATACCGGATATTGTTGAGGATGGGGCAACATTTTCTGAGAATGCATGGAAGAAAGCTGAAACTGTTGCCGGTTATACAGGGTTGACTGCAATAGCAGATGACTCCGGCCTTGAGGTTGATGCATTGAACGGGGCGCCTGGTATTTATTCTGCAAGGTTTGCAGGGGAGAAGGCGACTGATTCAGAAAACATCAAAAAACTCCTAAGATTAATGGAAGGAGTTCCAAAGGAAAAAAGAGGTGCGAGGTTTGTGTGTGTGATAGCGGTTGCGGTGCATGGTGTAACCCCCCCTCCCCTTAATCCCCTCCCGCAAGGGGAGGGGAGATTCGGAGAAATCCCCCCTCCCTTGACGGGAGATAACCATAATTCCCTCCCCTTCAAGGGGAGGGTTAGGGTGGGGATGGGTTTTTTCTCCGATGCAAACAACATCCTTATGGAAGGCGAATGCCGCGGAGTTATCTTTGAAGTTGAACGCGGCACATCAGGGTTTGGCTATGACCCTGTATTTATCATCCCGGAATATGGAAAGACTTTTGCTGAACTTGGCGCTGAGATAAAAAACAAGATAAGCCACCGTGCTGTGGCATTGAATAAATTAAAGACACACCTCAAACTGATGATCTGATGGGGCATATAAGAAGATTTATATTAAAATATATTGTTCCTCCTCTTGGTTTTATTCTGATTTACATCCTCGGGATTACCTACAGAAAAGTTCTTGTAAATAAAGATATTGAAAAGACTTTAATAGACAGAGGCGTTAATCCCATTTATGCATTATGGCATGGCCGGTTACTTTTATTTCCATTTCTATACCGGTGGCAATATAGGCTATATACCATTGTCAGCCTTAGCACTGATGGGGAGATAATAGCAAGGATTTTAAGTATGCTCGGGGTGTATGTAATAAGAGGGTCTTCTTATGAAGGCGGCACAAAGGCATTTCGTGAGATGGTGAAGGTAGCAAAGAATAAAAAATCTGTGTTTATTACTGTTGATGGCTCAAGGGGACCGGTCTTCAAGGTACAGGGCGGTGTGCTTCATCTTGCAAGGCTTGGTGAAGTACCTGTTATTCCCGTTACCTACGGTGCGAAAAATGCGATTGTTCTGAAAAGCTGGGACAGGTTTATTATCCCCATGCCGTTTACCCGTGTAGCAGTTATCTATGGAGAGCCGTTATATATCCCAAGGGAACTTAAAGAAGAACAGCATGAGATATACAGACTTCTGCTTGAGCAGAGGCTTAATGAAATGACAACTATTGCAGACAACTATTTCAGGCAGTGAATGGTGAATAGTGAATAGCTATAATGTACTTGCTATATAACATACTACTAATAATTACCTTAATCATCACCTCCCCTTTTCTTATATACAAGATTATTACAAAAGAGAAACACAGGAAAGGATTGATGCAGAAGCTCGGAATACTTCCAAAGGACTTACATTATCCCCCACCCTTGCCAACAAAAATTCCCTCCCCCTTGAGGGGGGAGGGTCAGGGTGGGGGTGAGCTACGAAGATTCTCTGATGAAAAACGCATCCACATCCACGCCGTCTCTGTCGGAGAAGTTCTGGCAATCGCCCCATTTGTTAAGGAGTTGAAAAAGAGACATCCTGAATTAAAAATTATATTTTCTACTGTAACACCCACCGGTAATGAGCTGGCACGAAAAAGGATACCGGAGGCAGATCACATAATATACTTCCCGTTTGATTTTCCATGGGTAGTAAAAAAGGTTGTTAAAACTATACGGCCGCAGATATACGTAACAGTGGAAACAGAGATATGGCCCAATTTCCTGAGGATAGTTAAACAGTATGGTGCAAAGACTATTATGATCAACGGCAGGATTTCTCCTCATACATATAAAGGATACAGTTATATAAGTGTATTTATGAAAAAGGTGCTGGCCAATGTTGACCTCTTATGTATGCAGAGTGATGAGGATGCAAGAAGGATTATTGCAATAGGCGCTCCGGAACACGCTGTTAGTGTTACAGGGAACATGAAATATGATCAAAGGTTTGCGGATATAAGTGAAAGTGAGATGAAGAAAAAGAGGGAGTTGTTTGGGATAAAGAATGATGACAGTGTTATCATTGCAGGCAGTACCCACAGGGGCGAGGATGAGATAATACTGGATGCTTTTAAAGACTGCCTGAACAGCACAGGCAAGGTCAGACTCATAATTGTTCCAAGACACATAGAGAGGGCCGGTGAGATTGAGAAGCTGATTCAATCAAAAGGGCTGGAACCTGTAAAAAGGACAGGGCTTAATGATACTGTCAAAAATGCTTTTACACACAATACCGTTGTTGTAGGCGATACAATAGGTGAACTCTCTACTCTCTACAGCATTGCCTCTGTTGTAATCATGGGCGGAAGTTTCATCCCGCACGGCGGACAGAATCCGCTCGAAGCGATGTATTACAAAAAGCCTGTAATATTCGGGCAGCACACATTCAATTTCAGAGAGATTACAGAAGTGATAATAAAAACCGGCGCCGGCATAAGAGTGGAAAAAAATGAAGAACTCCCCGGTGTATTAAAAGAACTCCTGAGTAATTTGCAAAGACAGCGAGAGATGGGAGAAAAGGGGTATCAAATTATTATAAAAAACAGAGGGGCCGTAGAAAAAAATCTATCAGTGATTGAGAAATTACTGTCAGCCCTCTGACAGTCGGATAATAGAAATAGTTATTAATACCTGCAACCATATATATAATGAGTTTAAAGTAAGACCAATCGGGACGTGTCCCCATTAATATCAATTGTCCCCTATTCAGTATAAAAACACAGAAATATTACTATGTTTTGGAGATGCCCAAATCCGTTGTTAGATTGCGAATGGAGTTTACCCCTGAGCTTAGCCGCAGGGCTTGCAAAGACACTATTAGGATAGATTTTTTGACTGACTGACTGACTGACTGACTGACTGAGCAAGTTGTGTACCATAAAAGTCACCTCGCTGTCATGAACAAGATTGCTTAATCCCATGCTTAACACGAGACTCTAAATGACCACATCAATAATTTTTATGAGCTAAACATATAGCAAAAGAAATACCAGTGTCAAGACATTTATTTGAAATTGGTTTTACCATTTGTATTTCCTAAGAACCGTCGGGAGACGGCGACTCTATGATTTGCATGAGCCGGTCCGTTTCAACGTCGTACATCATAGGCACGATGAGGAGAGGCGGATAGAGCTGTTGCAGGCGATGTGCTTCACCACATACAAATGTTATTGGATCGCCAATTTGATAACGCTCTGCATATCGGTCGAAGTGGGCTTCCGCGGCATTTTGAGTCCAGCCGCCGCGTTTGACTAATCCGCTTACAAAGGCAGAGCGCTTTTGTGTAACGTGGGCCATTCCGCAGTCCGTATGGGCAAGCAGTGCCACAGTGGAGACACCGCCAACCCCGATGGCATAGGAGACCTCGAATTTGCTGTCACGTAGATTGCCGCCGGCAGACCGCAGGACATAAGCAAATTCACCCGGCACAACCAGATCCTTCCTGTGGTCCATGCACATGCTTATTAGCATCCTGGCATGACCAGTCGTTGGTGGGAGGGGCGCAACGAGATTGTGATATTGTAGTAATTGCTCAATGGCCGTGCCCCGATAAACCGGGAAAATATCTTCAGGCGTATTCACTGGAACTAAACGTGTCATCCGACCCCCTGTGAACATAATTAATTGTTATTCACTCGTAAATAACCCCATCCCCACCCTAACCCTCCCCTTGAAGGGGAGGGAATAAACCATCAGCCTCCCTCTCCCTCAGGGAGAGCTGCAATTAAATTCCTTCCAAATCCCTCCCCCCTCTTTTGCGGGGGGAGGCAGGAGGGGGGATAAGGGTGAGGGTGGGGTTGTGCCATCCTTTTCTTACTTCTACCTTCAGCCTTTAGTCTTTAGCCTTCTTATCTCTGCTTACTGCCTACCCTTCACCATACGGGTAAGAAGGCTGTCCAGGGCAGAGGCAAAACGCTGACGCTCGCGCAGGCCTAACTGTGCCGGTCCACCCCTGATTATCCCCCCCGATCGGAGTTCCTGCATAAGGTTGCGCATGGAGAGGCGGTCTCCTACATTATCATCTGTGTATGTCTCACCCCGCGGGTCAAGGGCTATCCCTCCTTTGGCAACAATCTTTGAAGCCAGAGGGATATCAGCGGTAATCACGAGGTCCTTCGGCGATGCATTCTGTTCTATATAGTCGTCCGCAGCATCAAAACCACCGGCAACCTGAACATTTGTTACGAGGTGTGAATTGGATTTTGAAAGGTTCTGGTTTGCCACCAGACAGACAGGTATTTCAAGACGTATAGAAGCACGAAATATTATCTCCTTTATAATCTTTGGGCACGCATCTGCATCAATCCATATTTTCATAACCATGTCTTACATGAACCCCATCCTGATAATACGACAAACAATGTTTGGATTCAAGATCGAAAATACATGCTCCATGTTCATACTTGACATAACACAGAAATAATAAGACAATACTCGAAATTTTATTAAGAATATTTCGAGGAAGATAGTAAAATGGATGAGACACTTTTTGATGCATGGAATTCGTGGAAGACCGGAAGATTTAAACTTCCTCCGCAAATAATAGAACGGGACATACATCCAAGGGCGGTCAGGTACCTCAAGGACAAAGAAGTCCTTGTCCTTCTCGGCCTGAGACAAACCGGTAAGAGCACACTGGCCTTCCAACTGATAGACCACCTTCTGAGAAATGGTATCTCGCCTAACCATATCTTTTATTTTTCGTTTTAACTGAAAGCTGTTTTGCAGAAGATGCAGGGGTTCGTTTCAGGAAGAATTTGAGTGCCGCAATATTGCGGATTTCATAACGTTCAAGGAGGTCGCGGTATATAAGTACATTGAAATACTCCTGCAGTACTTTCTGCCGGAAAGCATCATCATAAAGAACTGTCTCCGGGAAACCACAGTTCTCAAGATAAAGCAGGAGATTATTGTTAATCTGTGCTATGGATTTTGAACTGTTCAGGTCGGCTGTTATACCTTTAAATAACAGGTATTCCCTGAAGGACAGGGGAAAGACCTCATAGCTGACAGTTCTGCCCCTCAGGCTTGTGGCAATCTCTTTGCTCAGACGCTTTGTATTGGAACCGGTTATAAAGATATTCCTTGAGACACTATCATACAACCGCCTGATAAGCTTATCCCATTTTTCGATGTTTTGTATCTCATCGAAAAGGAAATAACAGTTATTCATAACAGCATCAGGATAAAGTTCAAGGTAGGCCTTTATAATAAGGTCAAGTTCAGCAGTAGTAAGGTCAAGCCGTTCATCTTCAAAGTTAATATAAATAATAGAAGTTTTTTTTACACCTTGCTGGAGTCTTTCAATTAAATTGAACAGGAAAGATGTCTTACCGCTTCGCCTTACTCCAATAAGTGAAATTATTTTTCCAGTACCGACCGGAGGTTCCATTTCCCGTTTATTTAGTGCAGGTAAAGGCGATAAATGGGAATCCCTTATAACCTGTCTTAGTAATTCTTTCTTCATGGCAAGGAAAATATGCAACATATTTGTCGTTGAAAAGGAGAATCTACTCTAACAGCCCCGAGTTTATCAGACCATTCTACCATGAGCCGCCTTTTCCTGTTTCACGCGTTCATGAAGCCAGACCTTTATCAGGGCCGCGCGATCAATGCCGATCTCTTCCCGTATATGATCAATTTCATTTACAAGAGATTCTGCTATGTCCAATGTAATACGAACCTTTTTCCCATGCCGGATAACAGTTGCGTGGGATATGTCAATAAGGTTATGAATATCCTCCCCTGAATCAAAGCGGCGATCGAATTCAGTACTGTCCTTAGCCAGAGCTTTCTTTTTCATATAAACTTACCTCCTTTTCCCTTGCACGCCTGACTGAATTGATACGAATAATATCACCTCGCATAGTAAATATTGCTGTCCATATCTTTCCTTCAATATCGCCTATCATAATTCTTCTATCCTCACAAAGGGAAATGAAAACATAGACATACTTCGACAAGCTCAGGATGACAGCCTTGGTGTCATGGTGAGCTTGTCGAACCATGACAGGCAGTTCGAGGGTATTTTCGGGTGAACCCACATGAGCCGTGGGCTCACAAAGGGCCATGAAAATCAACGGGACAGGAATGTCCCGCCTATCCCCATAGAAATGGATAGGCGGGGTTTTCTTACCCCGCCGGAGGGATTTTCGGATGAACAGTAATCAGAAGCAGAGGTGGGTGGCTTCTGCTTTATTGGATATAGAGCCAAGCTTGACAATGGTCAGAGGTTACAAGCATTTGTCTGCATTACGAGATGCAATACAATAGGAACTTAAAATCGGCGTATGGGAGGTACGTACAGCTAAATAAAAGAAATGGGTGCCACTACTAAATTTCAATTAAAAAAGGGATTGACTCCTGTGACGATTACCTGAAGGAAGTAACAAATCTGACAGGCGGTTAATAACATTGAAATTTCCCGGGATAGTGCTAACTAACTATATCACCCGCTTATAACTCTTTAACCTTTTGATGGTCTCTTACACTTTCTCAATCTTCCACTTTATCAATTGACTTCTGAACTTTTCTTTTGTAACATGTAGTCTCTAATGGTAAGACCTATTACGAAAGCGCTTTTTCCCGTAGCAGGTTTGGGCACGAGATTTCTTCCGGCAACGAAGGCATCTCCAAAGGAGATGCTGCCGCTTGTTGACAAACCGCTCATCCAGTATGTAGTTGAAGAGGCTATATCATCCGGCATCGAGGAAGTAATAATCATCACAGGCCGCGGTAAGCGGGCAATCGAAGATCATTTTGATATCTCTTATGAGCTTGAGGATTTACTCAGGCAAAAGGGGAAGAAGAAACTACTTGAACAGGTACAGCAGATCTCCAACATGGTGGATATTTGCTATGTACGGCAGAAGGAGCCTTATGGACTTGGTCATGCAGTGCTGTGTGCAAAAAATCTTGTTAAGAATGAATCTTTCGCTGTCCTGCTTGGAGATGATGTTATAGATGGTGAAGTGCCTGTATTGAAGCAGATGCTGGATATGTACTATAAATATAAGGCACCTATAATCGCAGTACAGGAAGTAGATAGAAGTCAGGTATCAAATTATGGTATAATTGACGCCGTTCATGTTGCAGATGGGGTTTATAAAATATCAAATATGGTGGAGAAACCCCGTGTGGAAGATGCCCCGTCAAATCTGGCAATAATCGGCAGATACTTACTAACACCGAACATCATTGGAATACTTGAGCAGACCGCCCCAGGAAGTGGTAAGGAGATTCAGTTAACGGACGGACTTAAAGGACTTTTAAAAACCGGGCCGGTTTATGGTTATAAATTTCAGGGCAAGAGATATGATGCCGGTGATAAACTCGGTTTCCTGCAGGCTACAGTAGAATTCGGGTTGAAGAATAAGGAATTTGGAGAGCAGTTCAGGGAGTATTTGAAGGCATTGAAGTTATAAAACTGATGCTCATAAACCAGGGGAATGAAAACCCCACCCTAACCCTCTCCCTGAGGGAGAGGGGGCTATGTTGATTCCCTCCCCTTCAAGGGGAGGGGTAGGGTGGGGATGGGGTTGATTTTCGTTTGAAAGGAGATTTATAAATTGGCCGAGCCATTAGAGCAGGACATAGGACAGGTTGAAATTCCGAATAAATTACCCCTTCTGCCTGTAAGGGATATTGTCATCTTCCCATATATGCTGTTGCCCCTTTTTGTGGGCCGGGAGATGTCAATCAAGGCAATTGAGGCGGCACTTGCCTCAAACCGCCTTATATACCTTGTAGCTCAAAAGGTACTGGAGGTTGAAAATCCATCGCCGCAGGATATTTACAGGGTCGGGACTGTAGGTTTGATTACCCGCATGTTGAAACTGCCTGACGGAAGGATCAAGATATTAGTGCAGGGACTTTCAAAGGCAAAGACTATAAAATATGTGCAAAAGGAGCCTTATTACACTGTTGAAATAGAAAAGATACAGGAGCCTAAGATTCCTGACATCTCTCTTGAGATAGAGGCCCTCATGAGGAATGTGAAAGAACAGCTTGAGAAGATGGTCACACTCGGCAAGGTCTTATTGCCGGACATCATGGTAATCATAGAGAACATTGAAGACCCGGGCCGCCTCTCTGATATTATTACCTCCAACCTCGGTCTCAAGGTAGATATGGCACAGGAGGTGCTCGAGATTGCACATCCGGTTCAGCGGCTTAAAAAAGTCGGAGAGATACTCACAAAGGAACTGGATGTCCTGATGATGCAGCAGAAGATTCAGGCAGAGGCAAAGGGTGAGATTGACAAGACTCAGAGGGAATATTTTTTAAGAGAACAGTTAAAGGCAATTCAGAAAGAACTTGGTGACCTAGACGAGAGGATGGAAGAGGTCAATGAGTTTAAGAAGCGTGTTGAAGAGGCCAAGATGCCTGAAAAGGTGCAGAAGGAGGTAGACAAGCAGTTAAAACGGCTTGAGAAGATGCACCCTGACAGTGCTGAGGCATCTACAGTCAGGACATATCTTGAGTGGATGGTTGAAATCCCCTGGAGCAAGGCTACAACAGATAATCTCGATATCAAGGCTGCATCCAAGGTATTAAACCAGGACCACTATGACCTTGAGAAAGTTAAAGAACGTATACTCGAATATCTCAGTGTAAGGAAACTCAAAGAGAAGATGAAGGGGCCTATACTCTGCTTTGTTGGACCTCCTGGGGTGGGCAAGACCTCTCTCGGTAAGTCAATAGCAAAGGCACTTGGAAGGGAATTTGTAAGGGTATCGCTTGGAGGTATCCGTGATGAGGCTGAGATACGCGGTCACAGAAGAACTTATGTGGGTGCGTTACCCGGCAGGATTATTCAGGGTATCAAGCAGGCAGGGACGAACAACCCTGTGTTTATGATGGATGAGATAGATAAGGTTGGAATGGATTTCCGCGGCGACCCGTCTGCGGCACTGCTTGAAGTGCTTGACCCGGAACAGAACAATGCATTCAGTGACCATTATCTGGGAGTACCGTTTGACCTCTCAAATGTTATGTTTATTACAACTGCAAACCTTACTGACCCGATATTAGCGCCTTTGAAGGACAGGATGGAACTTATTCATCTGTCCGGGTATACAGAAGAGGAAAAGACCGGCATAGCACGAAATTATTTAATCCCCCGCCAGCTTGATGAACACGGGATAAAAGATGAAAATATAAATCTATCAAATGACACACTGAAAAATATTATCACAGGGTACACAAGAGAAGCGGGCGTCAGAAACCTTGAGCGTGAGATTGCCAATGTAATGCGTAAGGCGGCAAAACAGATTGCAGAAGGGGAAGAAGGTAAGGCAAAGAACTTCAGGATTACACCGGCCAATCTGCATAAATATCTTGGCCCTCCACACTTCCTTCCGGAGAGTGAACAAGAGAGTGACCAATTGGGGGTCTCTACCGGGCTTGCATGGACCGAGACCGGAGGGGACATTATCTACATTGAGGCCACCATAATGAAGGGTAAGGGGAATATCATGCTTACCGGTCAACTTGGGGATGTTATGAAGGAATCCGCCCATGCGGCACTGAGTTATATAAGGGCGAATGCCAAATCAATGGGGATTGATGTTGAGATGTTTAACAGAAATGATATTCATATCCATGTCCCTGCAGGTGCTATTCCAAAGGATGGGCCGTCCGCGGGAATAACTATGGCAACTGCTTTGGCCTCTATTTTTACCAATGTACCGGTTAACCATAAGGTGGCAATGACCGGAGAGATAACCCTTCAGGGAAGGGTGCTCCCAATAGGCGGACTAAAGGAAAAGATACTTGCAGCAAAGAGGGCGGGTATAACAGAGGTTATCCTTCCTAAGAGAAATGAGAAAGACCTGGTGGATATTCCAAAGAACATACGTAAGATTATGACATTCCATCTGGTAGATAAGATGAATGAGGTTCTACCGCTTGCACTAAAAAAAGTTAAGGCTAAAACAAGTAAACCGGCTAAGAAAGAACCGGCTAAAAAGGTAAAGCAGGAATTAAAGAAACCTGCTATGAAGAAAAAGAAATAATCATGAGCGGGGTGCGCTCAAAGGGCAATAAAAACCCCACCCTCACCCGGACCCTCTCCCTGAGGGAGAGGGTGCTTAGTTGATTCCCTCCCCTTCAAGGGGAGGGGTAGGGTGGGGATGGGGTTGATTTTCGGATGAAGTAATCGTAGATGTTTGATTCATAATGCACATAGAAAAGCTTGGTGAATTTGGTTTTATCCGCAGGATAGAGAAGAGATTTCAGACTAAAGTCAATGCAGTAAATGATTCAATCATTCTGGGTATCGGGGATGACGCAGCAGCAATTAATCCTGCACGTGGGAAGTGTCTCCTGTTTTCAACTGATACCCTTAGAGAAGACATTCACTTCAAAAGAGAATATGCCTCATTTTATGACATAGGTTGGAAATCAGTTGCAGTATCAATCAGCGATATTGCAGCTATGGCCGGTATCCCCCGCTACCTTTTGTTATCCCTTGCCATTCCCGAAAAAACATCCGTAAAAAACTTAGACGACCTATTAAACGGGGTTAAGGCGATAACTGAAAGATACAATGTCTCTCTGATAGGCGGCAATATTGCACGTGTATACGGCGGGATAACAGTAGATACAACGGTCATAGGCGAGGTTACAAAAAAAAGGATTATCAAAAGGGCAGGGGCATCACCGGGTGACCTTATATATGTTACAGGCAGAATTGGATGTTCCGCAATGGGCCTTGCCTTGTTACAATCATCCTTGCTTCCCTTGAAGAAAAATCCCCCCCTTTGTTCAAGGGGGGGCATGGGGGGGGTATTTCCGGACGAAGCACCACTCATAAACACCCACCTCCACCCCATCCCAAGGGTAACAGAAGCCCTGATAATCGGGGCAAACAGATTAGCAACTTCAATGATAGACATAAGTGACGGATTAGTGAGCGACCTTAGTCATATATGTGAGCAGAGCAATGTCGGGGCCTGTATCTACAGTAATCTTATACCATTGCCGGAATTGCCTCATACTGTAACTGAAAAAATAAAAAAAAGGCTTGCAAAATCACCCCTTTTTTATGCATTATATGGCGGTGAGGATTATGAACTTTTATTTACTGTTAAACAAAATAATAAACAGAGGTTAGAAAAGATTTTCAAACGGGAAGGCATTGAAATTACTTATATCGGTGAAGTCGTTCAGAAAGAGGCCGGTATCAGCATTATTGATGAAAAGGGCCGGAAGAAAAAGATTAGCATGACCAGGAATTCAATGAATTATGGATATGACCACTTCAAAACGCAAAGGGGAAAAAAATGTTAAAAAAGACTTTCATCTTAATTTTTTTATTATTATTCAGCACAACGGTTTACGCGGCAACTGAATCAAAGACTCAGCTTCAGAGTCCGGCTGAACCGCAGGGTGAAAAATATGTTGTACTCAAAGACAAGAAAAACACACATGATCGCGGCAAAGTTAAGATAACAATATTCTTTGATTTCTTCTGTCCCCACTGTCATCAGTTTGATTCTGTTGTAATGCCTCTCCTTGAAAGAGAATACGGGAAGAAACTACAGGTTACTTATACAGGCTATCCTATTATCTATCAGGACTCTGTTATACCTATTGAGGCTTACGAGCTGGCAAAAGATGAGGGTAAAGGCGAGGAGATGAAGAATGCCATATTTGATGCCATATATTATAAGAGAAAAGACGGGGCCAACGTTGATGTACTTACATCTCTTGCACAATCCATTGGTCTTAATGCAGAAAAATTCAAGAAAAGACTTGAGGCAGGTGAGAAAAAGAAGATTGTTGAGAGCGGAAAAGAACTTGCGAAAAGCTATGGGGCAAAGAGCACACCCACAATCATTATAGACGGCAACACTATTATCAAGGACAATACCCTTGCAACCTTGAGTTCTCTGGTCGGTAAAATATTAGAAGGGGATAAGAAGTGAAAAAGGCTGTAATTGTATTTTTATTCCTGACCGCTATTGCATTTATTTCTTATGCAGAAGATGCACCCCGCATAAGTTTTCCAGAGTTATCTCACGATTTCGGGAAGGTCATTCAGGGGAAGATCGTAGAATATACCTTTTCATTTGAAAACAAGGGAACTGCTGACCTGCATATACAAGAGGTAACAACCTCATGCGGATGTACTGCTGCACTTGTTAGTTCCAATACTCTAAAGCCCGGAGAAACAGGGCAGATAAAGGTTTCTTATGACTCACAGGGACGTGCCGGCAAGGTTGACAGGGTTATTACAGTGGTCTCAAATGACCCTGTTGAACCTTCAAAGGAATTAACTATATCTGCAATGGTTGATCCGTCAATGCACTCATCATTTAATGTCAATGAATCCCTTTTCTCTGAAAAATGCAGTGCCTGTCATTATATCCCTGCCGCCGGTAAACAGGGGAAAGAACTTTATGACGCAGTCTGTACCTTCTGTCATGGGAAAACAGCCGCAGGATTTGATCATCTCAAGACCCTCCCAAAAGAAAAAATGGAACAGGTAATAAAAAACGGTATCATAGGAACAGAAATGCCTGCATGGATAAAAGAACTAAAGGGGCCATTGGATGATGAACAGATAAAATCCCTGATTTCCTATATAAAGGGTGAGCCTCCCCTCTAATCTTCTGTAAGTGATTCCAGAAATGACAACTTAACACCCTGCTCATCACACACAAACCTTGCACTTATTGAAATCGGCATAGTCATCAGACTCTTCCCATGACCACATGGGAAGTTTGAGATAATGGGAAATGAAGTATCCCCAACTATGTCTAAGACTATTCCATCAACATCTTTACCAAAAGGGATGTTATTATCTTTAATATCCTTCATCTCTCCAATAATAAGACCTGCCGGTTTGTCCAACTTGCCGCTCCTTTTCAGGTGAATCAGCATCCTGTCTATGTTGTACAGGTATTCATCAACATCTTCTATGATCAAGATCTTTCCGGCGGTGTCAAAATCATGCTTAGTGCCTATCAGGTTTACAAGTATACTGAGATTACCCCCGATTAATTCTCCTTCTGCAATGCCGGGTCTAAGCACCCCCCCAAGCCCCCCCTTAAACAAAGGGGGGGAATCTCCGATCTCCTTTGTGAGTACCTCGGTCTTCAAGGTTTCATTGGGAAACTCCACAATGTATGGCTCAGGATTGCAGATTGCATGTTGTAGGTATGTTACTGTAAATGGGTCAACTTCATTTATAAAACTATACAGCATAGGTCCATGAAAAGTTACTAATCCTGTTTCTTTATAAATGCTGATTAACAATGCTGTAATATCGCTGTATCCGATAAATATCTTTGGGTTACTTGCTATAAGATTATAATTGATGGTATCTATGATTCTTAAAGCACCATATCCACCTCTTGCACATACTATTGCCTTAACATCTCTATCCTCAAACATCTCTTCTATAGCCATGCACCTCTCTTTATCACTTCCTGCAAATTGGTTCATCCTTAATAAATTTTGCGGGCTTATCTTTACACGAAAGCCCGTCTGCTCAAATATAGCAGATGTCTTATAAAGTTCCTCCTCGTCCATCCACCTTGCGGGAGAAACAATGCCTATAACGTCTCCTTTATGAAGTCGTTGCGGCTTTATCTTATTAATTATATTTGCTGACATTGCTCACCATTCTATCAAGATGATCTTACGGGGACAAGGAGAAATTAACCGTAACCCTTCAGTGAGGCGTGGGAACCCGGTCGTGGGGTAAGCCTCCTTTCCAATATTATGGGGGTTGTATGTACTATAGGTTTGATGGCGGTGAAGTCCCTGAAGGGAAGAGAAGTTTGAAGGGATCGAGGGTCATG
>JACRGV010000077.1 GCA_016212215.1 Nitrospirota bacterium | reverse complement strand
GGCAGAGGTATATGTATTGACAAAGGAGGAGGGTGGTCGTCATACACCGTTCTTTAATGGATACCGTCCGCAGTTTTACTTCAGGACAACGGATGTGACAGGAATTACGCAGTTGCCTGAGGGAGTAGAGATGGTAATGCCTGGAGACAATGTTTCCATAGAGGGTTCATTGATAACACCTATTGCAATGGATGAGGGATTAAGGTTTGCAATCAGGGAAGGCGGCAGGACAGTCGGGGCAGGAGTTGTTAGTAAGGTGATAGAGTAGGAAAGAAGAAAGAAGTTAGAAGCAAGAAGTTAGATTTTGGGATGAGCAATAGATGAGTCAGCAGTAAACAGTAAAATATGATATTGCAACATATATTGTTTACTTAATGAATAGGGGAAATTAAAAGATGGTAACGGGTCAGAGGATCAGGATAAGGTTGAAGGGATATGATTTTAAGCTGTTGGACCAGTCTGCGGCTGAGATTGTGGAAACAGCAAAAAGGACAGGAGCGAGAGTGTCCGGGCCTATACCTCTTCCTACTTCTATAAATAAGTTTACTGTATTAAGGTCCCCGCATGTGGACAAAAAATCACGGGAACAGTTTGAGGTCAGGACACACAAACGTTTGATAGATATATATGAGCCTACACCGGATACTGCTGATGCACTGATGAAATTAGATATATCAGCAGGGGTGGACGTAGAGATAAAATTATAAGGGATGTGAGGGGAAAAAGTGGTTAATGGATTGATTGGCAAAAAGGTAGGAATGACGCAGATATATGCTGCGGATGGAAAGGTGATACCGGTTACTGTAGTAGAGGCTGGGCCTTGCCGTATTGTAACTAAAAAGACAAAGACCAGGGATGGTTATGAAGCAGTACAATTATCTTTCAGAGACGCAAAAGAGAAGCATCTTACTAAACCTGTTCTTGGGCACTTTAAAAAGAACGGTGTAACTCCCTCAAGGTTCCTTATGGAATTTAAGGGTGATGGCAGTGAGATGAAGTCAGGAGATGAATTTACTGTAGAGATTTTTAAAGAGGGTGACCTGATAGATGTGACTGGAGTTACTAAAGGTAAGGGATTTCAGGGCGTTATGAAGAGACACAAGTTCGCCGGAGGACCTGCAACGCATGGTTCCATGTTTCACAGGGCGCCTGGTTCTATAGGAAGTAGTGCATATCCATCAAGGGTAAGGAAAAATAAGAGGATGCCCGGTCAGATGGGTAATAAACAGCGGACAATACAAAATCTTGAAGTAGTCGGTGTACGCAGAGAGGATAATCTGCTTCTTATCAGGGGGGCTGTACCAGGAAGCCCCGGGACTATTGTGGTTGTGAAGAAGGCCGTTAAAGGTAAGGCATAAAGACAGTAAGCAGGTAGCAGTAAGCAGTGAGCAGAAAATAGAAACCAGTGATATATGTTTTTGTCTGCTTACTGTTCACTGCTTACTGTTTACTTAATGAATGGTTGATTCAGATAAGAGGAGATAGCATGTTAGAAGTACCTGTAGTTGACATTAATAATAATAAAGTAGGAACTGTCGGGCTTGATGAAAAAATATTCGGACGGACGGTAAATGTTCCCTTACTTCATGAGGCAGTGGTAATGCAGCTCAATAATATGAGGCAGGGTACTCACTGTACAAAGACGAAAGGCCTTGTAAGCGGCGGCGGTAAAAAACCTTATAAGCAGAAGGGGACAGGTAATGCAAGGGCGGGTTCATCAAGGTCACCTGTATGGGTAGGCGGTGGAACTATATTCGGGCCATTGCCGAGAGACTATTCATTCAGGATTCCAAAAAAGAAGTCAAGGAGTGCACTCTATTCTGCATTGTCATCAAAACTTCAGGATAAAACACTTTTTGTGATAGATTCTTTCGATGTTGAAACAGGTAAGACCAGAGACGTGGTAGCTATTTTAAAAAACCTGAATATAAAAGGGAGTGTTCTGATAGTATGTGATTATGCCAATAGCATGGCATATCGGGCTGTAAGGAATTTGCCTGATACAGTAATCATGGATACAAGGCAGGTGAATGTATATGATGTTATCAGGTATGAGAGTTTGATAATCAGTAAGGCTGATATTGCAAAATTGACGGAGGAATTGGCATGAACTTAGATATTCATGATGTATTGCGATTTCCATTGATAACAGAGAGAAGTACTGACCTCCGTGAGAATATGAACAAGGTAATATTTATAGTGAATAGGTTTGCAAATAAGCATCAGGTTAAGCGTGCAGTTGAAGAGACGCTTAATGTTAAGGTAGCGAAGGTAAATATTATAAACGTTGCCGGGAAGTTAAAAAAACTCGGCAGATTTGAAGGTAAAAAACCTGATAGAAAAAAGGCAATAGTAACCCTGAAGCAAGGGGAAAAAATTAAAATATTTGAGGGTTAATATTAAATGGGCTTAAAAACTTATAATCCAACATCTCCCGGAGTTAGGGGAAAGGTAGCGGTTACCTTTGAAGAGATAACTAAAACAAAACCTGAGAAGTCTTTAATAGAACACAAAAGGAGCAGCGGCGGCAGGAACAATAACGGAAGGATTACTGCTGACCATCAGGGCGGCGGACACATACAGCATTACAGGATTATTGACTTCAAGAGAAATAAAACCGGAATTTTTTCGAAAGTAACCGGCATTGAATATGACCCTAACAGGTCAGCAAGGATTGCCTTGCTCAATTATGCTGATGGAGAGAAGAGGTACATAATTGCTCCGGATGGATTGAAGGTTGGAGAAACTGTTACTTCCGGACCTGATAGTGAGATAAAGACAGGCAATGCACTGCCATTATCAAATATACCGGTAGGTACTACAATTCATAATATTGAATTACGCCCAGGAAAAGGCGGACAGCTTGTTAGAAGTGCCGGATGTTCTGCACAGTTAATGGCAAGAGAAGGCGACTATGCTACCATCAGAATGGGGTCAGGTGAGGTAAGGTTAGTTCATGTGAGGTGTATGGCTACAATCGGACAGGTCAGTAATCCGGATCATATAAATGTCTCTTTTGGAAAAGCCGGCAGAACCCGATGGCTTGGGAAGCGTCCTCACGTTAGAGGTGTTGCCATGAACCCTGTAGATCATCCACACGGAGGTGGAGAAGGAAAGACTTCAGGTGGAAGACATCCTGTTACTCCATGGGGTCAACCTACTAAAGGTTATAAGACGAGGAAAAATAAGTCTACGAATAAGTTTATCGTGAAGAGGAGGAATAAGTAAATGGCTCGTTCGGTTAAAAAAGGACCTTTTATAGATGCTCATCTGATGAAAAAGATTGAAGCAATGAATCAGACAAGTGACAGAAAAATTATTAAATCATGGTCCAGACGTTCAACGATTACACCGGAAATGATAGGTCATACCATTGCAGTACATAATGGAAAAAAATTTATTCCTGTTTATATCACAGAGAATATGATAGGACATAAGCTTGGAGAGTTTTCGCCAACAAGGACTTTTAAGGCTCATGCGGGGATAAAATCTGAGAAGGCAACGTCGGTTAAATAAAGAACAATCATTATGAAGAAGTAAGAAGTTAGAAGCAAGAAGTAAGACATAATAAAACACGGAAGTGAAAGGTAACTGATAAATGGAAGCAACTGCAATATTAAGATACGCAAGGGTGGCACCAAGGAAGGCAAGGAAGGTAATTGACCTTGTCAGGGGAAAAGATGTCGGCGAGGCGATTTCTATTTTAAAATTTCTGCCTCAACATTCCTCATTCCTGATTGAAAAGGTGTTAAGGTCTGCTATAGCCAATGCCAAGCAAAAAAATGTCGGTGATATAGATGAACTTATTGTGTCACAGGCTTTTGTAGACCAGGGGCCTGCTTTAAAAAGGTTTAAGGCAGGGCCAATGGGACGTGGCATGACAAGAAAAAAGTTCATGAGTCATATAACAATGGTGTTAACTCCTAAAGGTGATAAGTAATCGAGGGGTTACAGGACGAGGGGGGTATTTTTTTGGGTCAGAAAGTTCATCCAATAGGGTTTAGATTAGGCTTTACAAAATTCTGGGGTTCGCGCTGGTACGCTGAAAGAGAATATCCTGCATTGCTCCATGAAGACATAAAGGTAAGGAAGGTTGTAAAGGAAAAGCTGTCACATGCAGGTGTGTCCAAAATAGAGATAGAGCGTTCCGCACAAACAGCGAAGATAAATATTTTTACTGCTAGGCCTGGAATTATTATAGGCAGAAAAGGCGCTGAGGTTGACAAGCTGAAGAAGGACCTTGTAACGCTTACCGGCAAACAGATTTATATAAATATAATGGAAGTAAAGAAGCCGGAGATAGAGGCCCAGCTTGTTGCAGAAAATATTGCTATGCAGTTGGTAAAAAGGATAGCGTTCAGGCGGGCAATGAAGAAGAGTGTTGTGACTGCATTGAGGTTCGGTGCACAGGGTATAAAGATAAGATGCTCCGGCAGGCTTGCGGGTGCTGAGATAGCAAGGGCTGAGTGGTATAAAGAGGGAAGGGTGCCGTTACATACACTGAGGGCGGACATAGATTATGGATTTGCAGAAGCTAAGACTACTTATGGACAGATAGGGATTAAGGTGTGGATATACAAAGGAGAGATACTCCCGGAAAAGGAGGGTGGTGCCGGTGCTATCGCCTAAGAAGGTAAAATATAGAAAGACTCATAAAGGGCGTACTAATGGAATCGCATCGAGAGGTGTTGATTTAAGTTATGGGACTTACGGGCTTAAGGTAATGGAGCCAGGCAGGATTACCGCAAGACAGATTGAAGCAGCGCGAATTGCCATTACAAGGCATATAAAGCGTGGCGGCAGGATATGGATTCGCATATTTCCTGATAAACCTATTACCAAAAAACCCGCAGAAACAAGAATGGGTAAAGGTAAGGGGCCTGTAGAATCATGGGTAGCAGTAGTACAGCCGGGAAGGATACTCTATGAGATGGATGGAGTTCCAATAGAGATTGCTCAGGAGGCTTTACGGCTTGCAGCACATAAGCTCCCTTTAGCTACTAAGTTTATTGTCAGGGGTACATAAGATGAAATTACAAGAGATGAAAGATGCTTCAAGCGATGAATTAAATGTTCATGAAAAGGAAATGAGAAAAGAGTTGTTTAATCTCAGATTCCAAAAGGTACTTGGCGGCCTTGAAAATCCAATGAGGATAAGACTGGTTAGAAAAGAGATTGCCAGAGTAAAGACTGTATTAAACGAGAGGAAGGCAGGGAGATAAAATTGGAACAGAAAAGGCGTAAAGAATATATAGGAGCTGTTTTAAGCAACAAGGCGGAAAAGACTGTAACAGTTGTGGTAGAAAGCCTTTATCGTCACCCTGTGTATGGGAAGGTTGTAAAGAGAAGAAAGAAGTTTATGGCACATGATGAAGAAAATAAATGCAATATAGGCGATAAAGTTAAAATAATTGAAACGAGGCCATTGAGCAAGAGAAAACACTGGAAGGTTATAGATATTTTGGAGTCTACACAAGTATAAGGGGTGGGTGACTAATGATTCAGCCAAGAACAGTATTAGAAGTTGCAGACAATTCGGGTGCAAAAAAGGTGATGTGTGTCCGTGTCATGGGAGGTTCCAACAGGAGATATGCTGCCATAGGGGATATAATTGTAGTCAGCGTTAAAGAGGCTATTCCCGAAGGGACTGCAAAAAAAGGACAAGTTGCAAAGGCAGTGGTAGTTAGGACAGTAAACAGCTTACGCAGGGATGATGGTTCATACATCAGGTTCGATAAGAATGCAGCAGTTCTCATAAATGCTCAGGGTGAACCGATTGGGACAAGAATTTTCGGGCCGGTTGCAAGAGAACTCAGATGGAAGAAATTTATGAAAATAATCTCTCTTGCACCAGAGGTGGTATGATGGGAAATAAGATAAAAAAAGGTGATACAGTAGAAGTTATTTCAGGCAAGGAAAAAGGCAAGAGGGGAAAGATACTGAGAGTCCTATCTGCTGCCGGCAATGCACATGTGCTGGTAGAAAACCTGAATATTATTAAAAAACATACAAAGCCTTCAAACAAAAATAAGGAAGGCGGCATAATTGAGATGGAGGCTGCATTAGACGTTTCCAATGTTATGATAGTATGTTCTAAATGTGGTAAGGCTGTTAGAACAGGATTCAAGACAAGTGATAACAAGAGTATACGTTATTGTAAAAAATGCAATGAGGTTATTGACTGAGAATAGGTTTGAATAGAAATGACACAGGAAAATATTAAAATGCCAAGGTTAAAAGAAAGATATTTGAAGGAGATTCAACCTGCGTTAATCCGTGATTTTGCCTATCAGAATCCTATGGAGACGCCGTGTGTTAAAAAGGTAATTATTAATGTCGGTGTTGGAGAGGCTGTTCAGAATGTAAAAATTCTGGATACCATTGTTAACGAGTTAAAACAGATTTCAGGACAGAGCCCTGTAATAACAAAGGCAAAGAAGTCAATCGCCACCTTCAAACTTCGTGCAGGAATGCCTATAGGATGCAAGGTAACTCTCAGAGGAAACATAATGTATGAATTCCTTGACAGGCTAATAAGTATTGCCCTTCCGAGAATAAGAGACTTCCGTGGTATAAATGGAAATGCCTTTGACGGAAGGGGAAATTATACACTTGGTATTAAAGAGCAGATTATATTTCCTGAGATAAAATATGATACCGTGACCTTTGTTCATGGATTAGATATTTCAATTGTAACAAATGCCAAGACCGACCAGGAGGGAAAGGCATTGTTGAAACACATGGGGATGCCGTTTAGGAACTAGTGAATAGTGAATAGTGAATAGTGAATGTTCATTAATAACTAAAAAAAATGGAGGAATTGTGGCAAAGAAGTCTTTAATTGCAAAGGCAAAGTTAGAACCTAAGTTTTCGTCGCGTAAATATAATCGTTGTGGTTTATGCGGGAGACCGAGGGGCTATCTGAGGAAATTTCAGATGTGTCGTATATGTTTCAGGGGACTTAGCCTGAAGGGTGATATTCCCGGAGTTATAAAATCAAGCTGGTAATAGATAATTTTTAAGGAGCAAAGAACATGGTAATGACGGATCCTATAGCAGATATGCTGACAAGGATAAGAAATGCGAATATGCAGAAACATTCATCAGTAGAAATACCTCTGTCCAATATGAAGGTTGAAATGGCAAGGATTCTTAAAGAGAGTGGTTTCGTTACAGACTACAAGGTAACCGGTGAAGGGGTTGAGAAAAGCATCTGCTTATATTTAAAATACAGTAATGATGATATTCCAACTATTACAGGCATTAAAAGGGTGAGTACACCCGGACGCAGGGTATATGTTAATAAGGAATCTATACCTAAGGTAATGGGTGGTATAGGGATTTCAATTATATCTACCTCAAAAGGACTGCTCACTGACAGGGAGGCAAAACGCGCTAATGTCGGTGGAGAACTACTTTGTCATTTGTGGTGATTTCGGAAGAACCCACATGAACCGAGGGTTCACAAAGGAAAATGAAAACCCCACCCTCACCCGGACCCTCTCCCTGAGGGAGAGGGTGCTAAGTTTATTCCCTCCCCTTCAAGGGGAGGGTTAGGGCGGGGATGGGGTTATATTCGAGTGCATGGGAAGAAGAGGATAAATAATATATGTCAAGGATAGGTAAAAAGATAATAGAGTTTCCAAAGGGCATTGTTGATGTAAATATTGATGGGAATAATGTTACCGTTAAAGGGCCAAAGGGGAGTTTACAGAAGACTTTCAGGCCGGAGTTTGAGATTAAAAAAGAGGACGGTACTATCCATGTTACACATTCCAGTACAAATAGAGATGCAGGCGCATTGCATGGACTAACAAGGACACTAATCTCCAATATGATAGAGGGTGTAAACAAAGGATTTGAAAAAACCTTAGAGATAAACGGGGTCGGATACAAGGTTCAGTTGCAGGGCAGAAACCTTTTGCTTAATCTTGGTTTTTCGCATCAGGTAAATTATCCTCTGCCGGATGGTGTTGATGCTGTAATAGAAAAAAATACTGTGGTTACCCTAAAAGGGATTGATAAAGAGATGATAGGCCTTGTTGCATCAAATCTCAGAAGCCTCAGAGAGCCGGAACCATATAAGGGTAAGGGGATTAAGTATAAGGAAGAACGTATTGTAAAGAAGGAAGGTAAGACCGGAAAGTAAATCCGCAATAGTGAATAGGGGGAGATGTTTTGGGTAAGGTAGAATTACGAGATAAAAGACGCAGGAGGATCAGAAAAAAGATTAGTGGGACAGCAGAACGTCCACGCTTCAGTGTTTTTAAAAGTAACAAATATATTTACGCACAAATTATTGATGACCTTAACGGGCATACTCTTGTGAGTGCATCATCTCTGGAAAAGGATTTGAATGCAAAGAGTGTAAACTGTGAAATATCCAAACAGGTCGGGGGTCTTATAGCAAAACGGGCTTTAGATAAAGGGATCAGCAAGGTTTCCTTTGATCGTTGCGGTTATAAATACCATGGAAATATAAAGTCATTAGCTGATGGTGCAAGGGAAAACGGGCTTGAGTTTTAATTTTTTAAATTTGAAATTAGAAATTTCATTAGGAATTTCCATGAAAATTCTAATGATGGGGAGGTAGTTTTGAGGAAGATTAATCCGGATGAGCTTACATTAAGAGATAAGGTAGTATATATAAACCGGGTGGCTAAGGTGGTTAAGGGCGGCAGAAGGTTTAGTTTCAGTGCGCTTGTTGTTGTCGGAGATGAGAATGGTTGTATCGGCTTCGGCAAAGGAAAGGCCGCAGAAGTGCCGGAGGCAATAAGAAAAGCCACAGAACATGCAAAGAAAAACCTTATCAGATTTCCACTCAGAAGTACAACTATCCCTCATGAAGTTGTAGGACATTTTGGGGCTGAAACAATAATTATAAAACCGGCATCATCCGGTACCGGAGTTATTGCAGGCGGACCGGTGAGGGCTATGATGGAGGTAGCCGGTGTTCAGAATGTATTATGCAAGTCTTTGGGCAGCGGGAACCCGTTTAATGTAGTGCGTGCAACTGTTGAGGGACTGATGTTGCTTCGTGTTCCTGAAGACGTACTTAAAGCCAGGGAATATAAGGCTGAGGAAATATCGGCAGAGGAAGGTGCATGATGAAAATGATTGCTATAACGCAGTTAAAAAGCGAGATAGGTACTCCTGAGAAACATAGAAGAGTAGTGGTCGGGTTGGGTCTGAGAAAGATTGGACATACAGTTATAAGACAGGATACCCCTGAAACAAGGGGCATGGTACATAAGATAAGACATCTTGTTACAGTTAAGGCACTGTAGTATTAGCGATAGTAACTTGAGAGGGAGATAATGAAGCTTAATGAGTTAAGGTCCCCAAAAGGGGCAAGAAAAAGGAAAAAGATAGTCGGCCGTGGACCAGGTTCCGGTCATGGAAAAACAGCTTGTAAAGGTCACAAGGGACAGCTTGCTAGGAGCGGCGGAAGTACCACACCAGGTTTTGAGGGCGGGCAGATGCCTTTACAAAGAATAATTCCTAAGAGAGGGTTTACGAATCCATTCAAGACTGTTTATCAGGTTGTCAATCTTGGACTGATAGATAAACATTTTAATACAGGCGACGTTGTAACCCCTGAGTCATTAAAAGAAAAGGGAATAATAAAGAGAAGGTCAGGAGTAAAGATCCTCTGTGACGGAGAGTTACAAAAGTCTCTGGTCATTAAGGCAAATAAATTCAGCAAAAGTGCTGAAGAAAAGATTAAGCAGGCTGGAGGCTCGTTAGAGGTAATTTGAGTTGTTTGATCGTCTAATCACTAATTTACAGAATATCTTCAGGATTCCGGAGCTAAGAAACAGGATACTCTTTACCTTTGGCCTTCTGGCCATCTACCGTCTTGGTGCTCATACTCCGACTCCAGGTATTGATGGAGCGGCATTAAGCACTTTTCTTAGGGAAAAGGGCGGGGCGTTGATGGGCTTCTTCGATATATTCTCCGGCGGTGCCTTGTCAAAACTATCTATTTTTGCATTGGGTATTATGCCGTACATTTCGGCATCTATTATATTCCAATTGCTTACTGTTGTAATACCAAGTCTTGCGGCCCTTGCAAAAGAAGGAGAGAGCGGTCACAAAAAGATTACACAATATACACGTTACAGCACAGTCGGCATAAGCCTTATTCAGTCATTCGGAATTGCTATTGGGCTTGAAGGTATGCAAAACGGTATGTTTGTTTCATCACCAGGATGGGCATTCCGTATAATGACGGCCTTAACTCTTACAACCGGAACTATATTTGTTATGTGGCTCGGAGAACAGATTACTGAGAGAGGTATAGGTAACGGCATTTCAATTATAATATTTGC
This sequence comes from Nitrospirota bacterium, assembly GCA_016212215.1. NCBI lineage: Bacteria > Pseudomonadati > Nitrospirota > Nitrospirota bacterium. Next base: position 40,434 of record JACRGV010000077.1, on the reverse strand, counting down.
CGGTATTATTGTAGGGATTCCCCGGGCATTTATTAATACATTTCAATTATTCAAATCAGGACAAATAGGTGCATTATTACTTATTGTTATAATAGCAATGGTACTCTTAATAGTTGCTGTAGTAGTGTACATAGAAAGTGCAAAGCGAAAAATCCCTGTTCAATATGCAAAGAGAGTGGTGGGTAGAAAAGTTTATGGAGGACAGAGTACACATATACCTCTGAAGCTTAATACATCAGGGGTTATACCCCCGATATTTGCATCATCATTGCTTGCATTTCCTGCAACAATTGCAGGGTTTATAGCGATTCCATGGGTAAATGCAATAGCAACACAGTTCGGCCCCGGGTCTTTTTTGCATACATTTTTATATGGGACATTAATAATATTCTTCTGTTATTTTTATACAGCAGTGGTTTTGAATCCGGTGGATATTGCAGACAACATGAAAAAATACGGCGGGTTTATACCGGGCATCAGGCCTGGACAGAGAACCTCTGATTATATCTACAAGGTGATGTCCCGCATTACTTTTGTTGGGGCAGTTTATCTAACGGCAATATCTGTATTTCCGGAATTATTAATATCATACACAAAGGTACCATTTTATCTGGGTGGAACTTCTGTGTTGATAGTAATTGTAGTAGCAATGGAAACTGCCCAGCAAATAGAGACACACATGATAAACAGAAACTATGACGGTTTCCTGAAAAAGGGAAAGTTAAAAGGTGTAGGGGCCTAAAAGGGATTTATAATGAGACTAATTTTGTTGGGTGCCCCGGGAGCCGGAAAAGGGACACAGGCTAATAAACTTACAGGAAAATTTAATATCCCCAAAATATCAACAGGAGATATGCTGAGGGACGCAATTAAGAATGGTACGGATCTTGGTTTGAAGGCCAGATCTTTTATGGACGCCGGTCAGCTCGTTCCTGATGAAGTTGTTATAGGAATTGTAGAAGAGAGATTAAAAGCAAAAGACTGCAGTACAGGGTGGATACTGGATGGTTTTCCAAGGACACTTCAGCAGGCTAATGCACTTGATTCAATGCTGCAGAGAATAAATACTCCAGTCGGGCATGTCTTAAATCTTGATGTAGATGAAGGTGAAGTAGTAAAAAGGCTCAGCGGCAGGAGAAGCTGTGAGGCATGTCAGACTACATTCCATATATTTTTCAGCCCCTCCCAAAAAGAGGGTGTGTGTGATAATTGCGGCGGCAGGCTTATCCAACGGAATGATGATAAAGAAGAGACAATTCGTGAAAGGCTAAGGGTATACAGGGAAAAGACTGAACCACTCGTAACATATTATTCAGAAAAAGGATTACTGAAAAAGGTTGATGCAAGTGATGATATTGACATAGTTTTTGACAATATCTGTGCTGCTGTTCAGTAACCTCAAATGATAATACTAAAGTCATCACGGGAAATTGATAAGATAAAGGTATCATGCAGGATAGTTGCAGAAGTACTGGAAGAATTAAAAATAAGGGTAATTGATGGAATAAGAACAAGGGATATAGACCGGATAGCAGAAGAACTTATCAGAAAAAAGGGCGGAATCCCCGCATTTAAAGGATATAGAGGGTTTCCAAGCACAGCCTGCATATCTGTTAATGAAGAGATTGTACATGGGATACCATCCGGAAGGATGATCGAAGAAGGGGATATAGTCAGTATAGATATAGGTGTTATTCGTGATGGATATTATGGTGATGCGGCTCTATCAGTCCCTGTCGGTAAAATCAGCGAAGATGCAGAGAAACTCCTGAGAATTACAGAGGAGTCCTTATATAAGGCAATAGATAAGGCAATACCGGGCAACAGGGTATCCGACATATCCTGTGCTGTACAGGATTATGTTGAGAATGCCGGTTATTCGGTTGTAAGAGAATATGTCGGTCATGGAATCGGAAGGTCATTACATGAAGACCCCCCAGTTCCAAACTACGGTGAACGTGGGAAAGGGCCGAGGCTAAAAAACGGAATGGTACTGGCCATAGAGCCGATGGTGAATATTGGGTTGAGTGACCTGAATGTCCTTGACAATGGGTGGACTGCGGTAACAAAAGATAAAAGTCTTTCTGCCCACTTTGAACATACAGTTGCTATTATAGGGGATAGCCCTTTGATTCTGACTATGTTATAATGCAGCAAAAAACAATTGAGAATTAAGAATTGATAATTGAAAATTGGGGACTTGCAGAAATACTGTACCCTGATAGTAAGAACAACAGGGAAAATAAAAATATGGGCAAAGAAGAACCGATTGAAGTTCAGGGTACGATAATTGAAACATTGCCCAATGCTATGTTCATGGTGGAACTGGAGAATGGTCATAAAGTGTTGGCACATATATCGGGGAAGATGAGGATGCACTTTATAAAAATATTACCCGGTGACAAGGTGACAATAGAATTATCTCCGTATGATTTATCAAGGGGCAGGATAACGTATAGATTTAAGTAAAGACAGCTAAAAGTGAGCAGAAGTTAGAAGCAATAAGATAGAAGTAAGAACAGGTAAGGATATAGGAAGGAATACAAAATGAAAGTCAGGTCATCGGTTAAAAAGATGTGTTTAAAGTGTAAGATTATCAGAAGGAGAGGCGTTCTGCGTGTTTTGTGCGAAAACACACGTCATAAACAAAGACAGGGATAGCCCCCCATTATTTCCCTCCCCTTCAAGGGGAGGGGCAGGGTGGGGATGGGGTTATTTTCGGTTGAAATAGATGCAGATGAATCAGGGAGGTAAGTAAATTGGCAAGGATAGAAGGCGTAGATTTACCGGGGAACAAGAGAGCAGAGGTTGGCTTGACTTATATTTTTGGCATAGGCCGCAGTACTGCAAAAAAGATTCTTACAGGTACTAGTGTAGATTTGAATACCAAGATAAAGGATCTTACTGATGAGGAACTCGGCAGGATAAGAGAGTTCATTGACAAGGTCTGTTCGGTTGAAGGTGACCTTCGCCGTAAAGTTTCAATGAGTATTAAGCGTCTTATGGATATAGGAAGTTACAGAGGCTCAAGGCACCGCCGTTCTCTTCCGGCAAGAGGACAGCGTACCAAGACCAATGCAAGAACAAGAAAGGGTCCGAGACGTGCAATAGGATCAAAGAAAAAGTAATTTTACTGCTTTAAATAATGAGGTAACTGATGGCTAAAAAGACACAAAAAAAGAAAGAGAAAAAGAATATACAGGTAGGCGTTGCCCATGTTCAGGCGTCATTTAATAACACTATTGTGACTATCACTGATATGAACGGGAATGTTGTAGTTTGGTGCAGTTCAGGGTCAGAGGGTTTTAAGGGATCCAGAAAAAGTACCCCATTTGCTGCACAAAAGGCTGCAGAATCAGCGGCAAAGAAGGGTATGGAACACGGACTTCGCCAGGTTGATGTTATGGTAAAAGGGCCAGGGGCAGGAAGGGAATCAGCAATCAGGGCACTTCAGGCGGCTGGTTTAAAGATTAACGCAATAAAAGATGTGACACCAATTCCTCATAATGGCTGCAGGCCGCCAAAGAGAAGAAGGGTGTAGGGGGGATTTAATTGGCAAGATATACAGGACCAGTCTGCAGATTATGCAGAAGAGATGGAATAAAGCTATTCCTGAAAGGCACACGATGCTTAACTGAGAAATGTGCATTTGACCGGAGGGGATATCCGCCTGGACAGCACGGTCAGTCAGGCAAAGGAGGGAAGCCGACTGATTACTCTATACAGCTCAGGGAGAAACAGAAGGTCAGGCACATATACGGAGTTCTGGAAAGACAGTTCAGGGGATACTTTGAGAAATCTGCAAAGACTAAAGGGATTACCGGAGAAGTCCTCCTTCAGATGCTCGAAAGAAGATTGGATAATGTTATTTATAAATCAGGTTTTGTCCAGTCACGGAGAGAGGCAAGACAATTACTCAGGCATGGACATTTTATCGTGAATGGAAGAAAAGTAAATCTCCCGTCATTTTTAGTTAGTGATGGTGATGTAATAGAAATCCGTGAAAAGAGCAGGGAAGATGTAAGATTTAAAGATGCGATAGAGTGTATAGGAAGTAAGATTATACCAACATGGTTAGAAGTTGAGAAAGAAAATTATAGAGCAAAGATAATCAGTCTGCCGACTAGGGAAGAAATACCTCTGCCTATTAATGAACAACTTATAGTTGAGCTCTATTCTAAGTAAATTTTACAGTGATATATATATTAGGTTTTATATAATTAACTGTCATTACTATGTTTGAGGGGGAATATATGATAGTAAAGACGAAAGATTTTCAGATTCCAAAGAAGTTAGAGTTTGATGAGTCAACAATTACTAATACTTATGGCAGATTTGTTGCTGAACCTTTTGAACGGGGATTCGGGGCAACAATCGGGAACTCTATAAGGAGAATACTCATTTCATCTATTGTCGGGGCTGCCGTCACATCTATAAAGATTGAAGGGGTACCTCACGAGTTTTCTACAATTCCTGGAGTTAAGGAAGATGTAACAGACATAATACTTAATATAAAAACATTAAGGGTAAAATTATATTCTGAAAAACCCAAGACTATTTATATTCAGAAGAAGGGACCGTGCACTGTTCTCGGCAAGGATATTATTCATGATGCAGATGTAGATATCTTAAGCCCTGACCTTCTAATTGCTACTCTTGAAAAAGATGCAAAACTTGAGATTGAGATGGCAGTAAAACTGGGGAGAGGGTATGTTGTAGCTGAGAATAATAAGGAAGATGGTATGCCTATAGGAGTGATTCCGATAGACTCAATATTCTCTCCTGTTCAGAGGGTAAATTTTCGCGTTGAAAACACACGTGTCGGAGGTCAGACGGACTATGACCGACTTATTCTGGATGTATGGACGGACGGCAGTATAAAACCTGATGATGCGGTATCTCAGGCTGCAAGAATTTTGAAAGACCACATGGCGATATTTATCACAACTGAAGAGTGTGAAGAATATGATGAAGAAGAGGATGACGATGATGATGTAGAGATTATTGTTACTGACCCCTCAGAAATAGCAGTAAAGAGCGCTGAAGAGATAAATAAAAATCTTCTTAAAAGTGTAGAAGAGCTTGAGCTTTCTGTACGTTCTGCCAATTGTCTTAAAAATGCCAGGATATTTACTATATCAGACCTTGTTCAAAAGACAGAGGCTGATATGCTTGACACAAAGAATTTTGGAAGGAAGTCCCTTAATGAAATAAAGCTGTTGTTACACAGCATGGGATTAACCTTTGGGATGAAGATAGATGAATTAAACAAAAATGATGAAGGGTAAAAAGAATGAGACACAAAAAAGCAGGTAAACAATTAGGAAGAGACACTAAGCACAGGTTGTCTTTATTTAGAAATCTGGTCACATCCCTCCTTGAACATGGAAAGATTGAGACTACTGTAACAAAGGCGAAAATGGTTAAGCCTATTGCAGAGAAGATCATAACCAAAGGGAAAAGCGGGACTCTTCATGACAGGAGACTTGTCCTTGCTTATGTGAAGAGTGAAACTGTCGTGACCAAATTATTTGATAGTATTGCTCCGAGGCTTCTGGACAGGGCAGGAGGATATTTCAGGATAATACGCACAAGAAGAAGACTCGGTGATTCTGCTCCTATGGCAATAGTTGAATTAGTTGACGCCGGTACGAAAGAGACCAAATAAAAATTCGAAATGAGTACCTGCGATCAAATAGATTCGATACATAGAATTGGGATTTGGGTACTTGCCTTTTAAGCATAAGTGGTTATAAATTTTTCTGTACTTTTCTTCCGAAAAAAAGCGGCCGCGATTAATCGGAGAAAAGTAATAATTATACTAACCTTTAAAAACAGACAATTAGAAAGGAGGGGGGAAGAATGGGACAAGCCGTTACATCTACTAAGTTTAGACCTTTAAAAGAGAGGGTATTCGTTAGTTTTGCTGAAGAGTCTGATAAGACTGCAGGCGGAATTTATTTACCTGACACTGCAAAGGAAAAACCGCAGAAGGGAAAGGTTGAGGCAGTCGGGAGTGAAGTAAAAGAGGTTAAAGTAGGAGACACTGTACTCTTTGATAAGTATTCCGGTTCTAAGATTAATATAGACGGGAATGATTTTCTGATTCTAAAAGAAGAGGACATCCTCGGCATTCTTGGAAGTTAGTTCTTGTTTTCAAATCGTATATATCTAATTAAAATTTCATAAAGGAGGAATGTTGAATGGCAAAACAAATACAATTTAGTGATGAGGCAAGGGCCTCTATCCTGAGGGGGGTTAATCAGCTTGCTGATGCAGTAAAGGCAACCCTCGGACCGAAGGGGCGTAATGCCTTACTCGATAGAAAATTTGGAGCCCCAACCATTACTAAAGATGGTGTTACAGTGGCAAAAGAGATCGAACTGAAAGATCCATGGGAGAACATGGGGGCACAGTTAGTAAAAGAGGTGGCAAGTAAGACAAGTGATGTTGCCGGTGACGGCACAACAACTGCAACTGTCCTTGCCCAGGCAATCTTCAGGGAAGGTGTAAAGAATGTCTCTGCAGGTGCAAACTCAATGGAGATCAAAAGGGGTATTGATAAGGCGGTTGAGCTTGTTATTGATGAGATCAAGAAGATGAGCAAGCCATGTCAGGACCGCTCTGAGATTGCCCAGATTGGGACAATATCTGCAAATAATGACAATACCATTGGAGACCTTATTGCAGAGGCGATGGAGAAGGTCGGAAAAGACGGCGTCATAACTGTAGAAGAGGCAAAGACTATGGCAACATCCCTTGATGTTGTTGAAGGTATGCAGTTTGACCGCGGTTACATTTCACCATATTTTGTAACAGATGCCGAAAGGATGGAGGCTATCCTTGAGGATGTATTCATCCTTATATACGAAAAGAAGATCAGCTCCATGAAAGACCTTCTTCCTGTATTAGAGCAGATTGCAAAGATGGGAAGGCCGCTTCTAATTATCTCTGAGGATGTTGAAGGAGAGGCCCTTGCAACATTAGTTGTGAATAAGCTCAGAGGTACTTTGAATGTTTCCGCTGTAAAGGCACCTGGTTTTGGAGACAGGAGAAAGGCAATGTTAGAGGATATCTCTATTCTAACCGGCGGACAGGTTATTTCTGAGGATTTAGGTCTCAAACTTGAGAACGTGAAGATTTCTGACCTGGGCCGTGCGAAGCGCATAACAATTGACAAGGACAACACAACAATTGTTGAAGGTGCAGGTGCACATGATAAGATACAGGGTCGTGTGAAGCAGATAAAGGCTCAGGTTGAAGAGACTACCTCTGATTATGACAGGGAAAAACTCCAGGAAAGGCTTGCAAAGATGGTAGGCGGAGTTGCTGTTATAAACGTAGGTGCATCAACTGAGACAGAGATGAAAGAAAAGAAGGCAAGGGTTGAAGATGCACTTCATGCCACAAAGGCGGCTGTTGAAGAGGGTATTGTACCGGGCGGCGGAGTTGCCTTACTCCGTGCGTTATCATGCCTTGATAAAGTTAAGATGAATGGAGATCAGCAGATCGGTATTGATATTATAAAGAGGGCGCTTGAAGAGCCTATCAGACAGATCGCAAACAATGCAGGTCTTGAAGGTTCAGTAGTTGTTGAGCGTGTAAAACGCGAAAAGGGTACTGCCGGATTTGATGCGGCAAAGGAAGAGTATGTTGATATGTTAAAGGCCGGTATCATTGACCCTACAAAGGTTACAAGGATCGCCCTTCTTCATGCAGCATCAGTGGCCTCACTTATGCTGACAACAGAGGTTATGATAACTGAACTTCCTGAAGATAAGAAGGAAATGCCTCCAATGCCGGGCGGCGGAGGAATGGGCGGAATGTATTAATTAAAACAAAATAACTTCTTTAAGTATAGAAGCCCTCCGGATAGGAAATTTCCGGAGGGCTTTTTTTATTGTTTTTTATGAAGGTTTTGGTTATTATTGTTGCATTAAAATGCGAGTAGTTTTATACATTATAATCTTCGGTGCACTTGGCTGTGTATCACGTTATTACCTGTCCGGATGGGTATATCATATACTTGGGAGGAATTTTCCTTATGGTACATTTGCAGTAAACATAGTAAGTGCTTTTATAATAGGTCTTGTCATGGAATACGGAATTCTTACAGAGGTTATATCCTTTGACCTGCGTGTGGGTATAACTGTAGGATTCCTCGGAGGTCTGTCAACCCTATCAGCCCTTAGCTATGAAACATTCAGACTACTTCAGGACGGAAAGATTTTCCTTGCCATAATAAACGGCACTGCCAATTTTGTTGCATGCATCTTATTTACCTGGTTCGGTGTGTTAGCGGCAAGGCAACTGATATAAGACATTGGTGAATTAAGTTGGAATTGCAATATGACAGAAAAAGCAAATGCTGATTTTGGGCTGGAAATTTATAAAAAATCAGACAAAAAAGTTCTTGATTTAAACAATGAAATTTGATATGAATATGAAACGTAATAACCCCTTTGCCTGCCTGTGAGGAGACAATCCTTTTTATTAGGTTTAGTGCAACGAGACGATTACATGTCCTGTTTGTGTCTGATTGTTCAGTTTTCAAAATAATTCTTTTTGAGGAGGTGATGTCTCTATTAAAAAGGCAACTTGTTTCAACAGGGTTTCTTTAACAACTTATGGTTCTGAGAGAGGAGGAGATAAATATATGAAGCACACTTTAATTAAAACATTGTCAATTTCATTAATTGCTTTTTCAGCTTTCACATTTTCTGCTGATCGTGTCATTGCACAGGAGGCTGCTCCGGATGCCGCTGTTGTAGATATTCTTCCGTTGGCCCCGCTTACATCGGTACAGGCAGTTCCGTCAAACAATATTATATATACAAAAGGATACTATACTATTGCATTAAATACAGCTACGGCCGGTGCAATAAAGAAGATAGAAGCAACATTCCCTGCCAATTTTAACTTAGGAAACGCAAAACTGATAGAAACGGCTAATATAGGGGCAGGGGGCATATTAATATCAGGTCTACCGGCAACCGGGCAAACACTGACGTATACTATTTCTGCACTTACCCCGCCGAATGTACCGGCAGGAACAAAGATACGGCTTATGATAGGCGATATAATAAATAACGGTGTTACAGTTGCACAGTCAGTTTCCGTAACAACGAAGGATTCAGGGGGTCTTGTAATTGATGGACCTAATACATCAACAAATCCGGCCCTTACTAAGGTTACTGCCGCAATGATAGCCGACAATGCAGTAACTACTGCAAAGATTGCTGCCAATGCAGTAGATGGAACAAAGATTGCTCCGGCAGCAGTGGGGCCAGGTCAGATAAGCAATGGTGCAATACAAAGTAACCACATCCTTGATGGACAGGTTAGTATTGCTGATTTAGCATTTGATCCTGCCACACAGGCTGAATTAGATGCACATAAGCTTAGTGCTGACCATGATGGTAGATATTTTACAGAGGCAGAGTTAAATACAGCGGGAACTATTAACACGGTAACTAATCCGGTGGACTGGACAAAGCTGAAAAGCGTACCTGCCGGCTTTGCAGATGGAATTGATAATACAGGCGGTACTGCTTCTGATGTTGTATGTACCGGATGTGTTGATTCTACAGATATAGCTGATGCCGGGATAAGTAATGTTGACTTAGCTGCCGGGAGTTATCCAAATATAACCGGGGTAGGTACATTAGGGTCGTTAGCGGTGAGCGGCAATGTTGGTATTGGCACAACTTCCCCATCACAAAAACTACACGTAGCAGGGGCATTTCTGAGAGTGGACGGAGCTGGAGGTGAGCAGGCATATCTGGGCGGAGATGGTGCAGGCAGTGATGTTCAGTTAGGCAGCCTGAACTTAGGCGTCACTAATGTTGCATTATATAACGCAACCAGTGGAAATTATATGAATCTTTATGCAAATGGTCTTACTCTCTCAGGAGTAGTCTCTGGTGCGTTAAATGTGGGGCTATTCGGGGTATCTCCGGCAACCGGCAGAGTTGTTGCAAGCGGTAGTATGGCTGAGTTATCTTTTGTAAAACGTAGCCTAACATCATGGCCCAGTTTAGTAGCTGCCGGCGACAGATATGTCTGGTACAATCCTGACGGCAGTGCAAGATTCTGGACAGAGGTAAACGGTGACCTTCTCACCATCACAAGGAATGGTAATGTCGGTATTGGTGAAACAGCCCCTGACTCTACGCTTAATGTAAAATATATGTTTAATAATTATGGTTCAATTAGAGTGGGAGGAAATGCGGTAGATACGTCAGTTGAAAAAAGGATACGTTTCGGTGACGGGGATTATGTAGCAATTGGAGAACAGGTAGGAAAAGATGATGCGATGGATATAAAGGCCAGGACTGGAATATATTTAGATACATCACAGGGAGGGTTATTCTTCCCGAATTCATATCCTGCCAGGCCTGAGGTACAGGGAGGGAATGTAATATCCTTTGGTCATCCGGGATTTTCAGAAGACCAGATTTATTACAGCAATAACACATTCCACTTCAGGGATTCTCCAGGCGGTGGAGATACTTTGGAACCCGTTATTGAGGTTGGTGCAATCAGGATAATCGGAGGGGCAGACATTGCTGAACCTTTCGATGTTAAAGACAATGATGCAATAATGCCTGGAATGGTAATGGCCATTGATGTAGAACATCCTGGAGAACTCAGGATTGCAGATAGAAGCTATGACCACACTGTTGCAGGTGTCATAAGCGGTGCAAACGGGCTTAACCCCGGAGTTGTTATGGTAAAAGATGGGATGACGGACAAAAACTCAGCACCCGTTGCTTTAACCGGCCGTGTCTATACTTATGTTGATGCATCTTACGGGGTGGTAAAACCGGGAGACCTTTTAACAACATCAGATACCCCCGGACATGCCATGAAGGTCACAGATTATAATAAGGCACAGGGTGCGATAATAGGAAAGGCAATGTCAACATTGACTGAAGGGAAGGGACTTGTACTGGTATTGGTTTCATTACAATAATCAGGCTTTTTCCTTGCTGAGAGAAAGGAGGTAAAAACAGATGTTATCAACGAGAAGATTACTAATATCAATATTGCCCGTGCTGGTTTGCCTTTTCTTTGTTGCAACTTCATATACTGCAATGGCCGCAATACCGCTCAGGATTTCCGTCAAGTTCATACTTGATGCAAACGGTAACCGCCCTGCAGCCGGGAACATGAATACGGATACGGAAATATGGAATGAAATAAATCAGGGGGTTTCAATACTGCGGGAGGTTCTTACTGAATACAGCATTGATACGGTTGAGTTTGTAGACCTGTCGGGATTGAGTCAATGGTATAGTACAAGTGCTGCTACAACAGCAGGAAGAGATGCGGTCAGGAATGCTGCAATAGCTGATCCTGTAACTTACCACTGGCGAACTGATGCATTAAATATCTATATCAACGGTGGAACAAGTTCTGCTATCAGTGATTTTCCTCCTAATAATAATATGATACTTATGAATCAATGGTGCGGTAATACACCCTCATGTACCCTTCATGAGATGGGGCACAGCCTCAATCTCATGCACACGCATGAAGGCGGCGGGAGCGACGGATGCAGTGATACTCTATCTGATAATTCAGGATGGACTAAAGATCAGATGTCACAGAATAACTTTGGTACAACGTTTGCCAATCTGACAGCGGGACAGCAGGACCAGGTGAATATGACGTATAACAATATAATGTCATACCATACTGATGAACCCCAGCGCCGCATCTCTCCTTGTCAGATGGACAGGGTGAGTTCACAGGGGTATGCTGACAGGTGGAGGCTTTACACAAGGATACCGATTTATGTAAATCGTTTTGCCCCCTGGGCATGGTTGATACAGGACGGATCCTTTGTATTCCCCTATGAAAATTTCCAGAATGCACTGAACGCAGGCGGTTATTCAAGTATGGCGTTTGTATTACAACAGGGTAGTTTTAACGTTAACCTGGGAGCGACTATTAATACCAATGTTGAGATTATAACCCGTTCCGGGCCTTCAGCAGTTTATGCCCCCGGCGTCCAGCTTTATACCTTACCTGTAGATTTAGCAAATTCCAGTAATCCTCAGGTAAGTGCGGCGGTAAGTGCAGCCCAGAGTGAGGATACAAGTGCTAGGATGGTCATTAAGAATGCTGAGCCAGCAGCTTCTTTAGCTGCAACTCCTGAAGCTAAAGGTGCAATCATTATAGACGCACAAAAGGTGAGTGCACAGCATCTCATTAATGCCATGACGCATCTGCAAAATGCAGAAAATGTTGCAACTGGAGATGAAAAACTTGCAATACAATTGGAACTCGCCCAGCGGCACAGGGATTCCGGTGATTGCGGGAGTGCAATCAGGTATTTCAGGATAGTGGCTGATACAACTGATCAACCTGGTTTGAAGGAAGAAGCAACCCGTCAGGCAAATATGTGTGTACAACAGCTTATAAAACCAAGTAAGTAGTGAATAGAAATAAGAAGTTAGATGTTAGAAGTAAGAGGCAAGAAAACAAATGTCATTCCTACTAAAGTGGGCGAAAGTGGGAATGACAGCCTCATTTTATCAAATAGTTTTATTTCCGGGCTTCTTTTGGAGAGGCTAATAATGGTATGGCCTCAAGATATTCCTCGATGCCGTCAAATATGGATTCTGCAATCTCCTGACGGTATTTACCTTCCTACATAAGGCGTTCTTCCTCAGGATTGCCGACAAATGATATCTCTTGTTATTTTTAAATGATTATCAGAAATCAATCCCTTTTTGTGGCTCTATTCCCTGACTTAATGCGTGTTTTACATCTTTCATTTCAGTGACAGTGTGTGCACGTTTTATTACCTCAGGGTGGGCATCCCTGCCTGTGAGAATGAGATGCATAGAGTAAGGTTTAACATCAATCAACTCTGTTATCTGTGAAAGGTCAACCAGTTCAAGCTTCAGTGCATTATTTATCTCATCAAGGATAGTTACATCAAATTTTCCTGATAACATCTTGTCGTGTGCAAGTAATATTGCTTCCTGTGCATTTGCCCTATGTTCTTCATGGGAATGAGGATTGCCCATTATTCCGACGAACCCTTTTCCTGTAAGATGAAGTTCTACATCAGGGGCAAGCCTCTTTACCCCGTCTATCTCGCCGGAGTACATGTCCCCTTTTATGAACTGAATTATGCAGACCTTCATGTTATGGCCTGCCGCCCGTAAGGCCATTCCAAATGCAGACGTAGTCTTTCCTTTTCCGTCTCCGGTTATGACAACCACAATGCCGGTCTTTTGTTTTGGTTCAAATACTTTTAGTTTCTGATTGTTCTCCATATTTGGTATTATGAAATAACATAATATGACAGGAAAAGCAAATGCTTATTTTTGGGCTTACATTTTATAAAAAATCAGACAAAAAAGTTCTTGATTTAAACAATGAAATTTGATATGAATATGAAACGTAATAATCCCTTTGCCTGCCTGTGAGGAGACAATCTTTTTATTAGGTTAAGAATAACGAGACACCATCGCATTGATGTTTGCGTCTTATTGGTCGGTTTTAAAAATAATTTTTACAAGGAGGTGATGTCCCTATTAAAAAAACAACTTGTATCAACCGGTATTCTTTAACAACTTATGGTTTTAAGAGAGGAGGAGGAAAATATATGAATCACAAATTACTTAAAACATTGTCAATTTCATTAATTGCTTTTTCAGCGTTCACATTTTCTGCTGATCGGGTTATGGCACAGGAGGTGGCACCGGATACTGCTGTTGTAGATATTGTACCGTTGGCCCCGCTGACATCTGTACAGGCAATGCCGTCAAACAATATTATATATGCAAAAGGATACTATACTATTGCATTTAATACAGGTACTGCCGGTGCAATAAAGAAGATAGAGGCAAAATTCCCTGCCAATTTTAACTTAGGAAACGCAAAACTGATAGAAACGGCTAATATAGGGGCAGGGGGTATATCAATAACAGGTCTTCCTGCAACAGGGCAGACACTGACATATACTGTTTCTGCACTTACCCCGCCTAATGTGGCGGCAAATACAAAGATAAGGCTTATGATAGGCGATACAGTAAATAACGGTGTTACAGTTGCACAGTATGTTTCCGTAACTACAAAGGATTCAGGTGGCCTTGTAATTGACGGCCCTACAAATTCAACAAGCCCGGCCCTTACTAAGGTTACTGCCGCAATGATTGCCGACAATGCGGTAACTACTGCAAAGATTGCTGCTAATGCAGTAGACAGTACAAAGATTGCCCCGGCAGCAGTAGGGCCAGGTCAGATAAGCAATAGTGCAATACAAAGTAACCACATCCTTCCCGGCGCCATTGATTCAGCAGCCATTGCTGATGGCTCAATAACCGGTACGGACATTTCATCATTGGCGGCACTAAATATCAGCCGTATCGGACTTGGTGTTACACCGGATACCTTTCTTCATATTGCAGGCGGCTTCTGGGATCTTACCAACACAGAGGGAGACTTAAAGATTGGTGATAGCCTTTACAGGTTAAAAATAGGAATTGCAACGGCCGGCGGCGGAGCCGGTGATGTAAGAATTCGCTCACATGGAGGTACCAATAGGTTGATACTCGGCGGCGGGATCAATGATGTACTAACTGTTTCCGATTCGAGGGTCGGTGTCGGAACGATAACACCTCGTGATACATTGGATGTTAATGGCCGGATATTCTTTCAGGGTGGATTTACCCCAACAGGCGGAACAACTCTGGCTCCCGGATTTATGTATAATGATGCAGCATTTTTACTGCCTACAAACACTGTAGGTACAGATTCAGATCTCAGGCTTTATATCCTTGATGATGCTGTTGACAAATTTTCTATCTGGGGAGACTCCTGCGGCGGCGGAAACTGTTCAAGTATTGATAATGCAAGCATGGCCCACTCCTTTGATGCTGCAGGAAATGCATATCATAAAGGGATGTTAAGCGTTGGTGCAAATACATATCCTGATTCAAATTTAAACGTAAAAAGCTCAGCTAGCAACGGCGGCAGCATCAGGGTTGGGGCTTATGCAGTAGATACTACAGTTGAAAAGAGGATACGCTTCGGTGATGGGGATTATGTTGCAATTGGAGAGATGACCGGTCAGGATGATGCATTAGAAGTTAAGGGATTTAATAGGATTTTCTTAAATACCGGTGGAAACGTCGGTATAGGGACATCTGCTCCTGCACAGAAATTACATGTGGCCGGATCTTTTATGAGGGTAGATGGAGGAGGCAATGAGCAGGCATATATAGGCGGTGATGGATGGGGAAGCGATGTGCAGATAGGGAGTCTAAATAGTGCAATAACAAATGTTGCATTATACAATCCCGGTTCAGGCTTATATATGCATCTTTACGTAGGTGCCCTTCATATCACAGGTGGTGCAGACCTTGCAGAGCCGTTTAATATTAAGGACAATGATGCAATCAGGCCGGGAATGGTCATGGCGATTGATGTTGAACATCCGGGAGAACTCAGGGTTGCGGATAAAAGATATGACCAGACTGTTGCAGGTGTCATCAGCGGTGCGAACGGGCTTGACCCCGGAGTTGTAATGGAAAAACAGGGGATAACGGAGAAAAACTCTGCTCCTGTGGCTTTAACCGGCCGTGTCTATACTTATGTTGACGCATCTTACGGGGCTGTAAAACCGGGAGACCTGTTAACAACATCAGATACCCCCGGACATGCCATGAAGGTCACAGATTATAATAAGGCACAGGGTGCAATAATAGGAAAGGCAATGTCAACATTGACTGAAGGGAAGGGACTTGTACTGGTATTGGTTTCATTACAATAATCAGGCTTTTCCCCTTTTTGAGAGAAAGGAGGTAAATAACAAATGTTATCAACAAGAAAAATACAGAAATATGTTTTGACCGTCATGGTCTGCCTTTCCTTAATAGCCGTTGCCTATACTTCAATGGCAGCAGTGCCGCTTAGGATTTCCGTGAAGTTTATACTTGATGTTAATGGTAACCGTCCTGGATTCGGGAATCTGAATACGGATGCGGAAATCTGGAATGAAATAAACCAGGGGGACTCAATTCTTCGGGAGGTGATTACTGAATACGGTATTGATACTATTGAGTTTGTAGACCTGTCAGGATTGAGCCAATGGTATAGCGCAGATGCATGCGGACAGCTCGGCAATCTCAGGAATGCGGCAATTGCCAGCCCAGCGACTTATCACTGGCGGACCGATGCATTAAATATCTATATAAACGGCGGAACCAGCAGCGCCTGCAGTGACTTTCCGCCAAATAATAATATGATCCTGATGAACCAGTGGTGCGGCAATACACCGTCATGCATCCTCCATGAGATGGGGCACAGCTTTAACCTCATGCATACACATGAGCCATGCTGCACTAACCAGGACGAATGCACGGATACCCTCACGGATAATACGGGATGGACTAAGGATCAGATAGCACAGAACAATTTTGGTACGACTTATGCCAATTTAAATGCAACACAGCAGGATCAGGTGAACATGACATTTAACAATATTATGTCGTACCATACAAGTGAACCGCAGCGCCGCATCTCGCCATGTCAGATGGACAGGATGAGTTCACAGGGGGATACTGACAGGGCCAGGCTTTACACTAGGATGCCAATTTATGTGAACCGTAACGCCCCATTTGCATGGTGGATACAGACCGGCTCTTTTGTATTTCCTTATGAAAATCTTCAGAATGCACTGAACGCAGGTGGTCTTTCTAATGGCGTTATTGTACTTCAACAAGGCAGTTTTAATGTTAATGTGGGTGCTACTATTAACACTAATGTGGAGTTAATAACCCGTTCAGGGGCCTCAGAAGTTCATGCCCCTGGTGTCCAGCTTTTTATATTACCGGTAGACCTTGCCAACTCTGCTAATCCTCAGGTAAGTTCTGCTGTAAGAGCTGCACAGAGTGAAGATACAAATGCAAGGATGGTAATAAAGAATGCTGAGGCCGCAGCTGCTTTAGCCGCAAGCCCGGATGTGAAAGATGCAATCATTATAGATGCAAAAAAGGTTAGCCTACAGCATCAAAATAATGCCATGACTCATCTGCAAAGTGTAGAAAATGTTGCAACAGGAGATGAGAGGCTTGCAATACAATTGGAACTCGCACAGAGGTACAGGGATTCCGGTGATTGCGGGAGTGCAATCAGGTATTTCAGGATAGTGGCTGATACAACTGATCAACTCGGTTTGAAGGAAGAAGCAACCAGACAGGCAAATATGTGTGTACAACAGCTTATAAAACCAAGTAAGTAGTGAATAGAAATAAGAAGTTAGATGTTAGAAGTAAGAGGCAAGAAAACAAATGTCATTCCTACTAAAGTGGGCGAAAGTGGGAATGACGGCCTCATTTTATCAAATAGTTTTATTTCCGGGCTTCTTTTGGAAAGGCTAATAATGGCGTGGCATCAAGATATTCCTTGATGCCGTCAAATATGGATTCTGCAATCTCCTGACGGTATTTACCTTCATACATAAGGCGTTCTTCCTCAGGATTGCTGACAAATGATATCTCTGCAAGTATGCTCGGCATCTTTGTGTGAACCAGTACATAAAAAGGCGCCTGCTTTACACCGAGATTCATGGTGTTATACCGTGGTTCCAAAGTATCTATCAAATTTTCCTGAATATAATGGGCAAGCCTGAAAGATTCATCCTTTTTTACAGTTGTAACTAAATCAGTCAGTATAAACTGAAGGTCATCTAATGATGATTTATCAGCAGTGCTGTTCTCGCGTGCCGCCAGGTCCATTGCATCCTTGTCTGTAGCCCTTCCGAGCAGGTAGGTTTCAACACCCCTTGCACCTTCTCTTGGGGCTGAGTTTACGTGAATAGAAACGAACAGGTCAGCATCCTTTTTATTGGCAATTGCCGTTCTCTCACCTAGCGGAATGAATACATCGTCATCTCGTGTCATTACTACATCAGAGCCGAGTTTTTCTTCAATAAGTTTCTTTACGCGGCGGCCGACATCAAGCACAATATCCTTTTCCTGCAGGCCGCTTTTACCCTTAGCACCCGGATCCTTACCCCCGTGTCCGGGGTCAATCACTATTATATGTTTAACAAAGTTATGAGATGATTTTTGTGTTTTGGTTGTTTCCTTTTTTACGGCCTTCTTAACCGGCTTCCCATTATAAATATCTATGGCCAGCCTGTCAGGAGAGGTTAATGCAGTAACATTATAATCCGCATGACGTGTTAATTCCAATACTACCCTTGCAGTGTCTTTGTCATGCTGGGCTGTGCGTACCTGTTTTAAGACTCCATTGTCAATCAGTATTGGCCTTATATTTCCGGAAAGGTTTGTATTTTCGATGTCTAAATAAATCCTGTCAGGATTGGAAAGGTATTTTTCATGATAGACTGCCGGATTGCTGATCTCAATAGTTATTCTTGTAAAATCTGTTTCCTGAGAGTAGTTGATGTTATTTAAAAAAACGGAGGAACTTTCCGGAGATTTTGCCTGAGAATGATTAAGTAAAAAAAATAAAGAGAATAATATTGAAAACACTACAATTTTCGGGTACTTCAGCATGTCTTATAATTAACCTAATTGCATCTCATTGTCAACAAAAAAAATAGAATATAGATAATTTGCTTGACGGCAATTATCCATAAGATTTACAATAGGTTCTAAATTACAAAAAGGGATTCACAACTTTATCGGTTTACCTGAGATATGTAAAAAGTATTTTTCAGGGAAAGGAGATTTACTATGTTTGGATTAGGTTTTCCGGAACTATTAGTAATCCTTGTTATTGTTCTTATCATATTTGGGGGTGGAAAACTTCCTCAAATCGGGGAAAGCCTCGGCAAAGCCGTCAGCGGCTTTAAAAAGGGCATGAACGATACAACAAAGATTGAAGACGAAAAAAAAGACACTAATAAATAGGTAAGAGGTGTTTAAGCAAAAATGTTTGGAATAGGGACACCGGAGCTTATAGTAATCCTGATACTTGCACTTCTTATTATTGGCCCAAAGGATTTGCCGAGGATAGGACGTGAGTTAGGTAAGGCGTACAGGAGTTTTAAAAGTGCATCAGATGAATTTAAAGAGAGCATCACAAAGGAGATAGAGAATTCAGGCAAAGAGGTTGAACAAACAACTGAGGAAGCAAAAAAAGGCAATAAAGAAGAAAAGATAAATTAGAGAGTTTTTAATCTCTCCTTACCCCCGCAGGGAACGAATACCCCTCACCCTTACCCTCTCCCCTTAGGGGAGAGGGTAAGGGTGAGGGGGGTGACAGATGCAAAAAGATAAACAGCCCATACCAGTCCTTTGTTTTGTTGGAACATCAAACAGCGGCAAGACTACACTTATAACTAAAGTAATCAGCATGCTCGCACAACGGGGTTATAATGTCTCAACTGTTAAACATACCCATAAAGAGTTTGCAATGGATTCAGAAGGAAAGGATAGTTATAAACACAAAACAGCAGGGGCAAAAACAGTTGTACTTGCATCGCCGCTGCAGTTTGCCGTGATGTCGGATACAGACCATGAATTAACAATAGAAGAGGTGGCGGAAAGATTTATTTATAAAGATACAAACATCCTGATAGTTGAAGGTTTTAAAAAGGATAAGTATCCAAAGATTGAGGTGTATAGAAAAGGTATATCAGGAGATTTGAGATGTATAAATGATCCGTCAATTATAGCACTGGCATCGGATGATTCTCCGAATGTTGGAATACCGGTATTCGACATAAATGATGCGGAAGTTATAACAGATTTTATAGAAAAGACGTTTTTACCGTGAAAATCCCCCCTCACCCAGACCCTCTCCCGCCAGGGGAGAGGGTACATAGTTTTATTCCCCCTCCCTTGACGGGAGGGGGGTAGGGGGAGGGTGGGCTATGGAGATTTTTGAATATAAACAGGAGGATTAACTTATGATAAAGGTTGCTGTATTAACAATGAGTGATAAAGGCTCCCGGGGAGAAAGGGAGGATGAGAGCGGCAGGCTGATTTGCGAGATGGTGAAGGAGATTTCCGGTGATGTAATAACGCATGAGGTTATACCTGATGAACAGAAGATAATTGAAGAACGGCTGAGGCACTTTGCAGATAATCTGAAGGCTGATGTGATAATAACAACAGGCGGAACCGGTGTCAGCCCAAGAGATATTACGCCGGAAGCTACGAGGAATATATTGGACAAGGAGATTCCGGGACTTGCAGAGGTTATGAGAGCAGAGGGGTGCAAGAAGACCATAAGGGCGGCAATATCACGCGGCCTTGTAGGGATAAGGGGCAGGTCATTAATAGTGAACCTTCCGGGCAGTCCGAAAGGTGTGAAGGAGGGGTTGAACGTGATACTGACTACCATTCCCCATGTGATTGAGAAGCTGCAGGGGGATGAGGGAGAGTGCGCCAGGTAAACGGTTGTTTACACTTATAACTTATAACCATTAACGTGTAACAAAAAAAATGACAGGGATAATCTTAGTCGGCGGGAAGAGCAGGAGGATGGGGCAGGATAAGGCAGTTATGTCTGTAGGAGGGAAAAAGGTTTTCCGCAGGATACTCGATGTCTTTGAGCCTTTATTTGATGAGATACTTATTGTAACAGACAAGAAGGGGAAATTTGCAGATTACGGTTATCATGAAGTTGTTGACCTTATACCGGAGAGCGGCCCGATGGGTGGGATATACACTGGTTTATTTTATGCAAAATCAGATAAGGTATTTGCGGCATCATGTGACCTTCCATTTCTTCATTCCACACCAGTCACGGCTATTATAAACGAGGCTCAGGAATATGATATAGTAGTCCCCGAGATCAGCGGAAGACTGCATCCGCTTCACGCAGTATACAGTAAGAGATGTATGCCGTATATCATTAAACGGATTGAAAACAAAGAGAGGAATATAACAAGGTTTATTACTGAGACTGATGAACTCACTGTAAAAAAGATTCAGATGACCGGATTAAATCAGGAAGATGTGTGGGCGCAGACTGTATTTAATATGAATACATTAGAAGAATGGCAAGAGGCGAATTTAAAGGCAGTGAATAGTGAACAGTGAATAGTGAATATCCCCCCTCCCTTGACGGGAGGGGGTTAGGGGGAGGGTGAGCTATGGAGATTCACTTATGCAGCAAAGAAAGCAAGAAGTAAGAAGTTAGAAGCAAGAAGCAAGAAGTAAGAAAAGACTGACCCCCCACCCTCACCCGGACCCTCTCCCTGAGGGAGAGGGTGCTAAGTTTATTCCCTCCCCGACGCTAAATGGGGGAGGGTTAGGGGGGGGGATGGGGTTATTTTCGAGTAGTAAGAAAAAAGCCAACAATCAGGAAAGGGGGAATGGGTTATGAGGTCAGTAGAAGAGGCGTTGAAGACGGTTCTTGATAACATAAAAGTGCTTGGGACAGAAAGAATCCCAATACAGGATTCACTTGGGCGTGTACTTGGGGAGGATGTTTACAGCAATTTATTCCTGCCGCCATGGAATAATTCTGCTATGGATGGTTACGCAGTCCGATGGGAAAATGTAAAAAATGCGGCAAAAGAAAATCCGGCAAAACTGAATGTGGTAGGTGACATCCGTGCAGGGCTTTTGCCTGATAAACCTGTGGGGGATGAAGAGGCAATAAGGATTATGACTGGTGCCCCCGTACCGGAAGGAGCGGATACTGTAATAAGGGTTGAGGACACGAAGACTGAAGATAAGATTGTTAGTATCTTCAAGGCAAGCAGGCAGGGTGAGAATATCAGGAAACGGGGAGAGAACGTTAAAAAAGGAGACCTTGTCCTTACAAAGGGAACGTCAATCGGCCCGGGCCAGCTTGGAAGCATGGCAATGGTTGGTAAACCTGTTGTAACGGTATACAGAAGACCGGTCGTGACGGTAATGTCAACGGGCGATGAACTTGCTGACTTTGATGAAGCCCTCACAGAGAATAAGATTCCTAACAGCAACAGTTATGCAGTTGCCTCGCAGGTACTTGAGGCAGGTGCAACCCCTCATGTACTTGGTATTGCACGGGACAATAAGGAAAGTCTCAGGGAAAAGATAGGACAGGGGCTTTCAGGAGACATGATGATTGTATCCGGCGGTGTCTCGGTTGGGGATTACGACTTTGTTAAAGATATTTTGAAGGAGTATGGGATTGACATGAAGTTCTGGACAGTAGGGATAAAGCCGGGGCATCCTATAGCCTTCGGATTAGTCGGTGATAAACCGATATTCGGTCTTCCCGGAAACCCTGTTTCCACAATGGTAACATTTGAGGTCTTTGCACGGCCGGCATTACAGAAGATGTGCGGACACACCAACCTGTTCAGACCTGTTGTAGATGCAATTGCTGAGGATGAATTCAGTGACCGCCCCGGCAGGACACACTACGTAAGATCATTAATCCGTTATAACGACGGCAAATACTATGTAAAATCAACCGGCAGTCAGGGGAGCGGCATCCTCATGTCAATGGCCTACGCCAACTGCTTCATTATACTCCCGGCTGACAAGGAAAAGGTACTGGCCGGTGAAACAGTAAAGGTACAGTTATTGGGAAGACCTGTGGATTACGGAAAACAGCCTTCAGGAGATACTGCGATTAAAAAAGAGCATGGACATGATTGCTGTTAATAAAGATAGTGAGCAGTAAGCGGTTAGCAGTGAGCAGATTAAAGGCAGAAGTTAGAAGCAAGAAGGCAGATCACAAAGGATGATGAAAATAGACCCCCCTCACCCGGACCCTCTCCCGCCAGGGGAGAGGGTGCATAGAATATTCCCCCTCCCTTGACGGGAGGGGGTTAGGGGGAGGGTGAGCAATGGTAAATTTGTATGCACGATGAAAAACCATTAAACCGCAGGCAATTCTTCAAAAGCGCCTTTGCAGATATCGTAAGTGCAGTCCTTGATTTTGAAAAAGAGAAGGGCCGTACTACATCTACAAAGAAAATCCCCCGTCCGCCCGGTGCTGTTGAAGAATCATTATTTAATAAACTATGCACCACATGCAACGAGTGTATCAAAGTATGTCCCCACTTCTGCATAAGGGGCTCGGACTCAGATGAAGATGCAAGGATAGGTACTCCAATACTGATAGAGGATAAAGCAGGATGTAAAGAATGTCCTGACCATCCATGCATATTCTCATGCAAGGATGGGGCATTAGTTGTTTAATTCTGGGGACATCCATACATAATTAAAATTCTTTATTCTAAATTAAGTATGGACCCAGAATTTAACAAAAAACCTAATGTTCTGGCTTACTCATTAATTCCAACAAATACTGAAATTTCTTGTTGAAAAACAATGTCTCAGGATCCTTTGGAAAATTTATAAACATTTTCCTTTCAGCAAGCGACTCTTTTGTTATATTAAACTTCCGGATGACATCCATTATATCTATCATATCTTCCTCTGTTCCTCTCATAAGCTTTGCGAATACAAAATCTACAGGATCCAGAACCTTAATAGTCAGGTTGTCACTGCTGTAAATAGTCTTTGCCCTGTCCCGATAACCTGCCGGCAGTGGCACAATGCCCCATCCGCTGATATTGTCACTGATATTAAAGGCAGTCCCCTCACCCTTCATGTACTCAAGGAACTCAAAATAGGTTTCGTTGTCACATTTGATTTCAGCATCTATGTCAATTGTATACCTTGGCAATCCATAAAGGCTCAGTGCAAGTCCCCCGATAATCAGCAGTTCTATTTGTTTGTCATTGGACTTTGGGGACTTTGGGGACTTTGGGGACTCTGCGGATTTTGCAAATCGCTCAATCTTTTCTATGTAAGGTTTAACAAAGTCCTGCATGTAAAAGGCCTTTCAGGAATTCTCTGTTTTTTTGCCTGTAAATCCTTGC
This sequence comes from Nitrospirota bacterium, assembly GCA_016212215.1. Classification (NCBI taxonomy): domain Bacteria; kingdom Pseudomonadati; phylum Nitrospirota; species Nitrospirota bacterium. The sequence continues at coordinate 16,607 of JACRGV010000077.1, read as the reverse complement.
TGTTATTTTGTAGGGAACTGCGCCGCCATATTTGTATGTATTTTCAAGTGAAGTATTTTCAGGGAATATCCATCTGAATGCAAGATACCAGCTCAATGCATCAATTATTGCTTTTTTTATTTTAATATTTTCTGCATAAGGTTTTAGCCTGACTACTATTTCAGGGTTTAAAATAAGTTCGAGCCAGAGATGTTTTAGAAGTCTCTCATCACTGATTATGTCTTCAGTATTATTGATTTCATTGGCCGATATGGAATCAAGGTATACAATTTGAAGCCGTTTCATATTGATAATTATAGGACACTCTAATAGGGAATTACAACCTTATTTTGATGATGATTCAACATACCCTATCGCCCTGTTAATATCTTCTCTTTTTCCTATAAAAAGCAGAATGTCTCCTGATGTCAGAACAAATTCAGGTGGTGGGTTTTGATGAAGCATCTCTCCGCGTTTAACAGCAATAATAGTTGCCCCGGTCTCAGCCCTCAGGTTTAATTCTTTGAGGGAATGTCCTGCGGCCATGGACCGTTCTTTTACAAGGTAGGTTTCTGTTTCTACCCCCTTTAACAGTTCATATCTTGCGGCAAGGTCTTTACCTGGAAGTTCTACTCCTCTTAACACGCTGTAGCAATCCTTTCTTATGTTTTCTATATGATCAGTAATTACATTTTTCGGGATGTGATAATGATCAAGTACTCTTGAAAATATCTCTATAGATGTTTCAAACTCTTCAGGTATAACCTCATTGGCCCCTGTTCTTATAAGGTCATCTACCTCAGCAATATAACGGGTCCTCACGATGATATAAAGGTTTCGATTCTCCTTTCTTGCAATCTGTACTATCCTCCTTGTTGCTGCTGCATCGGATATTGCTATTACAAGCACCTTGGCACTATCAATACCGAGTTTATGAAGTATCTCGATCCTTGTCCCATCGCCATAAGAGATAGGTTCACCCTTTTTTTTCATCTTTTTTACTGTACTGCTGTTCAGCTCCAAAACAGCATAAGGTATTTCCGATTCTTTAAGCACGCTTGCAAGGTGCCGCCCGTTTATGCCGAAGCCTATAACGATAACATGATTAGTCCTGCGGCTGTGCACATCCCTTTCCAGTGTCCGTCTGACCCTCTTAAACCTTCGTGAAAACGGCATGGAGATTAGCCATGAGGATATATGCGGTGCAGAAGAGATCATGAACGGGGTTAGTATCATTGTTATAACGGATGCCGCCAGAAATATCTGGTAGGTGTTATAAGTTATCAGTCCGTAGGTTTTACCTGATGCAGCAAGGACAAAAGAGAATTCCCCTATTTGTGAGAGATATAGCCCTGTCTGAACTGAACTCCTTAAAGAGAGACCAAAAACAGACGCGGACATAGCAGTAATAATAATCTTTAAGAAAAATATAACTAAGACTACTGTTGTAACCGTTATAAGGTTTGTGTGCAATAAATTTAGTTCGAGAAGCATGCCTATTGAAATAAAAAAAAGGCCTGTGAAGCTTTCCTTAAATGGGAGGATGTCTGATACAGCCTGAGATGCGTATTCTGATTCTGAAATGACAATACCCGCAAGAAAGGCGCCGAGTGCAAGGGATAGTCCCAATCTGGACGTTAGAAAGGCTGTGCCGAGGCATAGAAATATAATAGTAATAACAAATAATTCACGGCTTCGTGTACTGACAACCTGATGCAGTATATGAGGTACTCCCCAGTTTGCAGCAAGCAGGACGATCCCAATCACAACTGATGCGGTAAACATGGTATAAACGATGTCTGATACACTGCCTCCATTACCTCCCAAAATGGGCACAAACAGCATAAACGGCACAACACAAAGGTCCTGAAATATCAGGATACCGAGCGACATGCGGCTGTGCGGTGTGTATATCTCTCCACGGTCGTGGAGTATTTTCATAACAATGGCGGTACTGCTGAGGGATACAATAAATCCGCTGAATATTGCCGTACTAATACTGTTATGAAGAAACAGGATACTTAATATAGTAACCGCACCGGTAGTGAAAATAATTTGAAACAGCCCGCCCCCAAAAACCGCATGACGCAGTTGAAGGAGATTCTTTAAGGAAAACTCCATCCCGATTGTGAACATCAGGAGAATGATTCCGATTTCAGCAAGGACTTCAACATCATGTACGTTCTTAATAAGTCCGAATCCGTGAGGTCCTAAGATTACACCTGCTATAAGGAAACCGACGACTGAAGAGACCCTCAGCCTGCCGAGGATAAATACTACAATTGCAGAGACACCAAGGATAGCAACGAGTGATTTTAAGAATTCAAATTCCATACTTGGAGAAGGCAGGGCATTTCTTATTTTTATTCTATTTTTGTTTGTCTACTATACAAAAACAACACAGCGGATGCAAGGGAGTTTTGAGATATGATAAATTTAGCTTGACAATGGCTTTTTGTTCATGTTTAATATCATGTCGGTAACATTACCGGTATTTATATGGATATAATAATAAGACAATATTTCCTGCCCTGCGGTTATCCGCAAGATAAACTACTTGAGAAAAAGATGTCATTTAATAATTAAACAAGTGATTACAATTCATAATGCAGAAAGGAGGTGAAAGAATAAAATGAAAAAAGGACTGATAATGTTGTTAACACTGGTTATGGCAGGTTCTATCGCTATTGCCGGTTGTCAGAAAAAAGAAGCGCCGGCTCCACCGCCGCCTCCTCCATCAGAGACTCAGCCAGCTCCTCCAGCAGAAGGACAGGCTCCTGCAGCTCCTGGTGCACCAGCGCCGGCAGCACCTGCAGCACCGGCTGGAAAGTAATAAAGTATTTGTATGTTGTAATAAAAGGCCCAGTGGGAACAAACCATTGGGCCTTTATTTTTTTGGGGGTAATTGGTGCCGGAGGTCGGAATCGAACCGACATGAGGTTGCCCTCGCGGGATTTTGAGTCCCGTGCGTCTACCAGTTTCACCACTCCGGCCGGTTTTTTCTGATGCTACATATAATCCCTAAATCAGTTCTAAATGTCAACCCTGTTTTTGGTTGCTTTTTTTTCTTTGATATGCTATATGTAGTCCGTACAATTGAGCTCGACTTTTCAAGTGGGCGGAGGTTTAGCCCACTTTTTTTTTGGGGGGGGAAGAGCTTGGCGGGGAGAAGTAAGAAGTTAGAAGTAAGATATAAGAAGTAAGAAAAAACTCCCATGAGGAAAAGGATCGCCAAAATTATTCCCTCCCCCTTGAGGGGGGAGGGTCAGGGTGGGGCTGAGCTATGGAGATTTTCGGAATGACCTACTCGACAGAAAATATTCAAGACATCATTAAGTCAGTAGTAGATTCTTTTGGTCTTACGTTGTTTGATATGGAATATATTACGCAGGGGAAGAGGTGGATTCTGCGTATATATATTGATAAAGAAGGTGGCGTGACTCTGGATGAATGTGCAGGTGTGAGTTCTGAGCTTAGCCGTACGCTTGATGCAGAGGACCTTATTCAGCATGCTTATGTCTTGGAGGTTTCATCGCCTGGGCTCGACAGGCCGCTTAAACAGATTAGTGATTACTCAAGGTTCACCGGTAAACTGGTTAAGATAAATACACGGAAACCTTATAATGGCGTGACTTCTTTTAAGGGCAGGATTATTTCAGTTGAAGGGGAAAAGATAACAATAGAAAATGAAAATAAAGATGTAATTGATATATTATTTTCTGACGCGGCAAATGCAAAGCTCGTTGTTGAGTTTTAGTATTGCCCGCCAATTTGAGTTTAAATTGAGTTTAAAATTTTAAATTTCCATCATTTATCTATCATTTAATTAGGAGGAAGAAGTAGTCATGAATCGGGAACTTGTTAATGTTATAGAACAGATAAGCAGGGAGAAAGGGATAAACAGCGAAACAATAATAAGCGCTGTAAAGTCCGCCCTTACAACCGCGGCAAAGAAATGTTTCGGTGCCTCTGATAACATACAGATTGAGATTGACAACAAATCAGGGGAGATTCAGGTTATACTTATAAAAAGGATTGTTGAAAATGTTGTAAATCCAAAAGAAGAGATTACCCTTGAAGAGGCCAGAAAGATTGACAACGAGGCAGACCTTGGTGATGAAATAGGTGCATTGATAGAGATAGGTGACTTTGGAAGAATAGCCGCACAGACAGCAAAACAGGTAATCTTTCAAAAAGTAAGGGAAGCGGAATGGGACACTGTATACAAGGATTTCATTCACCGTCAGGGTGATATTGTTCATGGCGTAATATTAGGTCAGGAGAGCAGGAATTATATTGTTGACCTGGGAAAGACAGAGGCACTGCTTCCATTTAAAGAGCAGATCCCACGGGAGACATTCAGGCGGGGGGACCGCGTCAGGGCGATGTTATGTGAGGTAAAGCCTTCGTCTAAAGGCCCTCAGCTTATACTTTCCCGAAGCCATCCTGAGTTTGTAAGCAAATTATTTGCAATAGAAGTTCCTGAGATATACGAAAAGATTGTTGAAATAAAGAATGTTGTCAGGGAGCCTGGAGACAGGACTAAAATATCGGTTAATTCCAAGGACCCATCCGTTGACCCTGTCGGGGCATGTGTGGGTATGAAGGGGTCCCGAGTTCAGGCAGTTGTGCGTGAGTTACGCGGAGAAAAGATTGATATTATACCATGGTCTGAAGATCCGAGGGTGTTTATTGCTGAGGCACTCAGCCCTGCAGTGGTTGAAAGGGTCGGTATAAATGAGGAAGAAAAATCAGCACTCGTTGTAGTTACAGATCAGCAGTTATCACTGGCAATAGGTAAGAAGGGGCAGAATGTAAGATTGGCGGCAAAACTTGCTAATTGGAAAATAGATATTATCAGCGAGACGGATTATGAGGCGAAGAGAAATAAAGAAAAGGAGAATGAGATAGAGCAGAGCATGGCAAGGGAGATGAAAGTAGAAAGTGGAGAGAATAGTGAATAGAGAATAGTGAATAGTGAACAAATCACTAACATGTATTGTTATATTTTCCCGGAGTGAAATAAACTATGAGTGGAAAAAGAGTTTTTGAATTAGCAAAGGATTTAGGGGTCAGCAGTAAGGAACTTATTGATGACATAAAAAAGCTCGGTATAGCTGTCTCCAGCCACATGACAGTTCTTGATGATAAAACCCTCGATATGATTAAAAACAAGGCAAGCCTGAAAGAGGAAGAATCACATAAAATAAGTGAGGTGTTTAAAGGGGTAAAAAGCTCTACCAAGGCTATACTTATTAAGAAAAAGGTAAAGCCTGAAGCAGTTGAAGAACTCCCTGTTACACAGGCAGAACAACCCGCTTCTGTTACTATTGTTACTGTTGAGTCTCCGGTTTCAACGGCCGGCGCTGAAGAAAGAATTGCGTTAAAGACAGAGGTTGAAGAAAAGCTCATAATACCATCAGAAAAAGAAGAACCTACGGAATCACCCGCGGAGTCTGCAACTTCAATAGAGAAACCTGGAGAGATTATTATTCCTTCTGTGTCCGAAGGCAAAGCAGTTGAACCCGTATCCCCTATATCTGTGAAACTGGGATTGAAACCGGCAGTTGAAGCTGTTAAGCCGAAAGAAAAAGGTACTCCCGATAAGGTTGAAAAGGCAGGCGTAAAAGAACAGAAAAAGAAGGGTCTCAAGGTCATAGTTACTGAGCCTGAGGATGAGACCTTAATCTCACACCGCTGGAAGAGTTTTAAGACAATACCCAAGAAAGAAAAGAAGGGAAAGGGGTTCGGCGCTGCACATAGGAGGCTTAAACAGGCTGAACAGCCTGTAGAAATTACAAAGCCGCGGAAAAAGGTTATAAAGCTTTATGAAGGGACAACAGTAAAGGAGTTTGCCGACATGATTGGCATCAAGTCCAGTGAGATTATGGCAAAGCTCATAGACATGGGTATGATGGTAACAATCAATCATCCTGTTGATATAGATGCAGCAGTGCTTATTGCTGATACTTATGGATTGAAGGTCGAGGTGGCTGCGGAGAAGAGCCTCGAAGAATATATTGAAGAGGGTCTGGAAGAATCTCAGGAGGTTCTGAAACCAAGGGCACCTGTTGTGACGGTTATGGGCCATGTTGACCATGGAAAGACATCGCTTCTCGATGCCATCAGGAAGACAAGGGTGACAGAGGGAGAGGCCGGCGGTATTACCCAGCATATAGGTGCTTATGTTGTGGAGACAGGGGAGAAGAGGGTTGTATTCCTTGATACCCCTGGTCATGAGGCTTTTACTGCAATGCGGGCAAGGGGTGCAAAGGTTACTGATATAGTTATTCTTGTAGTTGCGGCTGATGACGGTGTTATGCCGCAGACTATTGAGGCTATTAACCATGCAAAGGCGGCCAATGTCCCGATAATCGTGGCGATTAACAAGATTGACAAACCCGGATCAAATCCTGAAAGGATCAGGCAGGAGCTGACTAAATATGGACTGGTTCCTGAGGCATGGGGAGGCCAGAATATCTTTGTTGAGGTCTCTGCAAAGCAGAGGATTGGACTTGAACACCTGATAGAGATGGTGCTTCTGCAGGCAGAGGTGCTTGAGTTGAAGGCCAATCCTGACAAGAATGCAAAAGGTGTGATACTCGAGGCCAAACTGGACAAAGGAAGGGGCCCTGTTGCAACCGTATTGGTTGAGTCCGGTTCTTTAATGCAGGGTGATTCTTTTGTGTGCGGTACATTCTCCGGCCGCGTAAGGATGCTGTTAAACGATAAAGGTAAACCGACTCAGGTTGCTCAGCCTGCTACGCCGGTTGAGGTTATAGGTTTTTCAGGTGTTCCGCAGGCAGGAGATACATTTGCTGTTGTTGATGACGAGCATATAGCAAAATCCATTGCAGCCTCAAGGTTACAGAAACAGAGGATTGCAGGGCTTGAGAAGGCAAAGAAGGTGACACTTGATGAACTCTACAGTCAGATCAAAAATGGGGCTATGCGTGAATTAAATATTATCATCAAGGCGGATGTGCAGGGTTCTGTTGAGGCAGTAGGTGAGGCGCTTGAAAGGCTGGGTACTGATGTTGTTAAAGTCAGAATGATACATGGTGGAGTCGGCGGGATAACAGAAACCGATGTTATGCTCGCATCCGCATCCAATGCAATAATAATAGGATTTAATGTCAGACCTGAACCCAAGGCGCTTTCAATTGCTGAGAAGGAAAAACTGGACATACGACTGTATAATATAATTTATGATGCAGTGGCAGATATTAAGGCGGCTATGGAGGGGTTACTTGAGCCTACGTTTAAGGAACAGGTAACAGGCCGGGCAGAGGTAAGGCAGGTATTCGCAGTTTCCAAAGTCGGTACAATTGCAGGTTGTTATATTTTAGATGGAACAATTTCACGTGCGAGCACGGGAGTCAGGCTCATCAGGGATAATGTGGAGGTTTATAAGGGTAAGATCGGTTCTCTGAAAAGATTTAAAGATGATGTTAAAGAGGTTCACGCAGGTTATGAATGTGGAATCGGTATAGAAAACTTTAACGATATAAAATCAGGGGATATAATCGAGGCATTTATAATAGAGAAGATAGCGGCTAAATTATAGAAATGTTCGTAGGGATCTGTACCTTAGAGATATACATACCTGACAGCGGGTCACTCAAGGCAAAGAGGCAGGTAATCAAGAGCTTAAAAGATAAGATACGGAATAATTATAATGTATCAGTTGCAGAAATTGCCGACCATGACCTTTGGCAGAGGGATGTTATCGGCGTAGCCTGCATCGGCACAGATAAGAGTTACATAAACGGTATGCTGGACAAGATAGTCAACTTTGTTCAGGAAAACCGTTCAGCAGAACTACTGAATTATAAGATAGAGATTTTGTAAAAGGTAGCAGTAAGCAGTAAGCAGGTAGCAGGAAAGATACTGATTCATGTCATTTAAAAGAATAGAGAGAATAGGGGATCAGATACGGGTTGAGGTATCTGATATTATTGCCCGGCGGCTGCATGATCCGAGGGTCGGCTTTGTTACAGTTACTGCTGTTGAAGTTAGTGAGGATTTAAGACATGCCAAGGTATTTGTCAGTGTATTCGGCGATGACAGGACTAAGGAAGAGACAATGAAGGGATTGAAGAGCGCCGCCGGATTTATAAAGGGAGAGGTGGGGCACAGGATAACACTTAAATTTACACCTGATCTGCACTTCAGATTAGACGAGTCTCTGGAAAAGGCAGAACATGTCCTGAGTATTCTTAGTGAATTAGAAAAGGAAGAAAATAAATGAGCATAGAAGATGTAGTTCAGGAAATAAAAAATAGGGAGACCTTTTTAATAACTACGCATATCAATCCTGAAGGGGATGCAATAGGTTCTTCACTTGCACTATACCATGCCCTTTCTTCTGCCGGAAAAAAGGTGTCGGTTATCACAAGAGACCCTGTTCCTGCTAACTTAAAGTTCCTTCCGCACAGTGATAATGTTCAGCAGATAAAAGGTGTTGAAGATATTTCCACAAGATTTGATGCGGTCATTTCTGTGGACTGCGGGGACCTTGAGAGGGTCGGATTCCTTCAAAAAGGAAATATTCCAGGAGACATACTTATTAATATTGACCATCATATTACAAATATAGGATTCGGGGATGTTAATTTTGTTGAGGAATCTGTTGCATCTGCCGGCCTTGTATATGAAATAATGGAGAGGCTGAACATTCCTCTTAATGCAGATATTGCGGTCTGTATTTATACTGCACTGCTTACAGAGACAGGGTCATTCAGATATGCAAATACGGATGCTGATACATTCAGACTATCGGCAGATATGGTTAAGGCCGGGGCTAACCCGTGGATTATTGCTGAAAATATTTACAACAGAAACAGCATGGGAAGGCTTAACCTGCTTGGCCTGGTACTGTCAAACCTTACAGTTCATGATAACGGGAAGATTGCATGGATAACAGTCAGGGAAGCGATGTATAAAGAAACAGGGACTACAAAGGATGATGTAGAAGATTTTATAAATTACCCGCGTTCTATTATCGGGGTAGAGGTTGCGGTATTGTTCCGTGAATCAAATAGTGACTATAAGATCAGCATGAGATCTAACGGAAAAGTAGATGTCTCAACAATCGCCCTTGTGTTCGGCGGAGGCGGCCACAGCATGGCAGCCGGATGCCTTGTAAAAGGGCAATTGGAAGAGGTGAAGGAGAAGGTTTTAGGAAGGATTGAAGAGGCAATAAACAGTGAACAGTAAGCAGTAAGCAGTAAAAGGAAGGTTTTTATCTGCTAACTGCTTACTGTTTACTGCTCACTTGATTGGAAATAACATGGATGGCCTGCTTTTAATTAATAAGCCAAAGGGGATTACATCGCATGATGTGGTTGATAGATTGCGGAGGATACTTGGGATACAGAAGATAGGCCATACAGGGACACTTGACCCTGACGCAACGGGTGTCCTTTGTGTATGTATCGGGAAGGCAACAAAGCTTGCCCGGTATACATCGGAATCTGAAAAAGAATACAGGGTTGTGATGAAGCTGGGGGAGGTTACAGATACACAGGACGCCTCCGGCATTGTGATAAAAGAGGTAAAGGATTTCAATATTACTAAAGAGAATATACTGGAGGCTTTTAAAAAATTTACAGGTACAATAAAACAGATTCCGCCTATGTACTCAGCAGTAAAAATAGGCGGCACACCTCTTTATAAGATGGCAAGGAAAGGCAAGGAGATAGCAAGAGAGCCGCGTGAAATAAATATAAGAGAGATAAACTTCCTTGATTATTCGGAGAGGTTTGTAAAGTTTGATGTTGTATGTTCAAAAGGGACTTATGTAAGGACACTGTGTAATGATATTGGAGAATATCTTGGGGTTGGTGCACATACTCACAGACTTGAGAGGCTTGCCTCCGGTGCTTTTAATATAAAGGATTCGGTAACCCTTGACGAGGTGGAGGGACTTAGGAAAACAGGTCAGATTGAATCAAAACTTATTAGTTTAGAAGGGATGATTGCATGGATGCCTTGTGTTAAGGTAAAGGGTTCATGGGAGGGTGCGGTAAGGAACGGCAGGTCAATAACTACAGATGCCATAGAAACGATAAGTGGTAATTTTAGTAAGGATAACCGGATAAGGATAACGGGAAGTGAGGGGGAACTTCTTTCTATAGGGATATCTCTTTACAATAGTGATGAGATAATAAACATTCATGGTGAAAATGTTTTAAAAGTTGAAAGAGTTCTGGTATAATGCCAATTAATTAAAATGAATAATGTATTTTTAAAAGGGAGGGATTTTTAGCATGAGTCTTGAAAAACAGGTAAAACAAAACATTATCAGGGAATACTCCAGGCACACCTCTGACACAGGTTCTCCTGAAGTACAGATTGCCATCTTAAGCAACAGGATAGCCTATCTTACTGAACACTTTAAGGTCCATCAGAAAGATCATCATTCAAGGATGGGACTTTTAAAGCTGGTAAATCAGAGGAGAAAACTGCTCCAGTATCTTAAGAATACTGAGCCGGTCAGGTACACTGATGTTATTGCAAGGCTTGGTTTGAGAAAATAGTGCATTGCCTTATATATCTTCACTTCGAAATTATGAGTCCTGAGAAATATCGTTGTGCAAAAGGTAATAGTTCTGATACCGGATATGGGGCCTCAGTTTTGAGGCTCCATACTACCATGCGGCGGTACTTGCAGAAACTATGTCATATCCATTCCCTGTTTAGTTATATGTTTAATCATGTGTTAAACCATGCGGGAATAACAACTTAAAAAAGAGAGGTAACAAATAATGATACATAAAATAGAGACTGAGATTGGCGGTAAAAAAATAACTTTTGAAACCGGATGGATGGCTAAACAGGCGGATGGGGCTGTAGTTGCAAGGTATGAAGATACCGTAGTCCTCTCAACTGCTGTTGCAGGTAAAAAACCGAGGGAAGGTATAGACTTCCTGCCGCTTACGGTTGACCATCAGGAAAAATTTTACTCAGTCGGGAGGATACCGGGGAGTTTCTTCAGGAGAGAAGGCAGGCCTACAGAAAGGGAGACATTAAGGAGCAGGCTTATAGACAGACCCATCAGGCCGTTATTTCCTGAGGGATACTATAATGATACACAGATTATCTCTTCTGTATTATCTGCTGATTTCAGTTATACATCAGACCTGCTCGGTATAATGGCCTCATCTGCGGCCCTTTATATCTCTCAGATTCCTTATGATAACCCATTAGGTGCAGTAAGGATCGGTTTAATTAACGGGCAGTTCGTAATAAATCCAGGTTTCAATGAACTTGAGAGCAGTGAGTTGAATCTTGTTGTAGCAGGGACAAGAGATGCTGTGATGATGGTAGAGGGCGCTGCAAAGCTGGTTCATGAGGATACCATACTGGATGGTATCAGCCTTGCCCACAGAGAGATGCAGAAGCTGATAGACGCACAGATTGAACTTAGAAGACTTGCAGGGAAAGAAAAGATTCAGATTGCTGTACCGGCATTAGATGAGGAGCTTCTGTCCAGTGTGGAGAGATTGTGTCTTGACAAGGTACTGGATGCCCTCGTTATTCCAAATAAGTCGGAACGGCAGACTACTCTGGACCTGATACTCGGAGATGTACTTTCACAGATCAATCCTGTTGGAGAGGAAGGGGACAAGAGCAGGGATATCAGGATTATATTCCATCATATAGAAAAGAGAGAGATGAGGAATATGGTACTGTTTAAAGGGAAAAGGGCAGACGGCAGGGGTACGACCGACATAAGACAGATTACGTGTGAGGTAGGTATTTTGCCGAGGACGCATGGTTCGGCGTTATTCACAAGGGGTGAGACACAGAGCCTTGCAGTTGTAACCCTTGGTACTGCTGATGATGAACAGCTTATTGAGGCACTTGAAGGTGAGTCAACAAAGGCATTTATGCTCCATTATAATTTTCCGCCGTTCAGCGTCGGTGAGACAAAACCGCTTCGCGGCCCTGGCCGCAGGGAGATTGGTCATGGGGCGCTGGCTGAGAAGGCTGTTAAGCCCATAATCCCAGCTAAAGAGGAGTTCCCATATACCCTGAGGATTGTCTCTGATATTCTTGAATCAAACGGTTCTTCATCAATGGCTACAGTCTGCGGCGGTACACTTGCTCTTATGGATGCAGGTGTCCCTATAAAGGCGCCGGTAGCCGGAATTGCAATGGGGCTGATAAAAGAAGGGGATAATGTAGTTATACTCTCGGATATCTTAGGTCTTGAAGACCATCTCGGAGATATGGATTTTAAGGTGACAGGTTCTGCTACCGGTGTAACTGCTATACAGATGGACATCAAGATTGCCGGCATAACACATGAGATAATGAGAAAGGCACTTGAGCAGGCACGTGACGGCAGGCTTCACATCTTAGGCAAGATGCTTGAGGCAATTCCATCTCCACGCACCACACTGTCGGCTCATGCACCAAGGATTTATACCATGAAGATAAAGCCCGGCAGAGTAGGTGAGGTTATCGGCCCCGGCGGTAAGGTGATCAAAGGTATTATTGAGAAGACGGGTGTTAAGATAGACATAAATGATGCAGGCATCATCAATATTGCATCGCAGAACGAAGAGTCTGCCAATATGGCAATGAATATTATAGGGAAGATACTTGAGGAGGTTGAGGTAGGTAAAATATACCTCGGCAAGGTTAAGAAGATCATGGAGTTCGGCGCCTTTGTAGAGGTACTTCCCAATACCGACGGCCTCGTCCATATCTCTCAACTGGCGGATTTCAGGGTTAAAGAGGTAACCGACGTTGTAAAAGAAGGCGATGAAGTACTTGTTAAGGTCTTAGAGGTAGACAAACAGGGAAAGATACGCCTCAGCAGGAAAGATGCACTGAAGGAGCGGGGTATCGAGGACGAGAAGGGGAAATAAGGCAGTGAATAGTGAATGGTGAATAGTGAATAGAAGTTAAACGTCCTTATTCCCTCCCCTTCAAGGGGAGGGTTAGGGTGGGGATGGGGTTATTTTCAGGTGCACGACATAGAATACAAAAAAATACATCTCGATAACGGTATTCGAGTTGTTGCTGAACAGATACCTTCGGTAAAATCAGTATCTCTCGGTATATGGGTAGGTGTCGGTTCAAGGGATGAGTCTGATATAGAGAGCGGGATGTCCCATTTTATCGAGCACATGTTCTTTAAAGGGACATCTCATCGCAGTGCCCATGATATCTCAATGGAGATTGATTCTATAGGGGGTGAACTAAATGCCTTCACCACAAGAGAGAGCACTACCTTTTATGTCAAGATACTTGATGAACATCTGTCAAAGGGTATTGATATAATATCTGATATTTTTCTCCACTCCGCATTTTTAAAGAAGGAGATGGAAAAAGAAAAACAGGTAATCCTTGAAGAGATTAAGATGGTAGAGGATGACCCTGAAGACTTCATTCACGATATGCACTCCATGATGGTATGGGATGGGAATCCCCTTGCGCGGTCTATCCTCGGGACTGTTGAAACTATTCAGGGTATGAAGAGAGACGGATTAATTAAATATATAAGCCGGCACTATCATCCTGATAATATTGTAATATCAGCAGCAGGCAATTTTGAATTTACAAAACTTATAAAGCTCCTTAATAAGAGCATCGGGAAATTCAGGAATCCGGGTTCCTTAAATAAACGTATTCCACCTTCACTTAAAAGCGGAATATTAACAAAGAAAAAGACAACAGAGCAGGTCCACTTTTGTCTTGGTACTATGGGATTACCACAGGGCCACAAAAGCCGGTATGCCCTTTACGCGATGAATTCAATCCTTGGCAGCAGTATGAGTTCCCGTTTGTTTCAGGAGGTAAGGGAAAAAAGGGGACTGGTTTATACTATCTATTCTTATGTTGCATCATTTACAGATGCCGGTCTTTTGAATATTTATGCAGGTACAAGCGTCGAGGCCCTTCCAAAGGTGCTGGAACTTGTTATGAAAGAGATACGTAAGATAGAAAAGAGCGGGATTTCCAGAGATGAGATGAAGAGGGTTAAGAACCAGATGAAGGGTAACCTAATGCTGGGTCTTGAAAGTACAAGCAACAGGATGAGCCGTCTTGCCAGAGACGAGATGTACCTCGGTAAATACTGTTCGCCGGCAGAGATAATCAGTGAAATTGAGAAGATAACCCCTGCAAAGGTACAACACCTTACAGATGAATTATTTAAGTCTGAATACCTCTCCCTTGTAGTCCTCGGCCCGGTCAGCAGGGAAAAAATTCCCGACGGCCTGTTGAGAATCTAAAAAACACAAAAGAAATAACTCATTAACCATGGTGAAGAGCTGTCTTGTTGTTTATTTGTTAATCCTCATATCACTTCTTTATTCAACCCCTGTCTTTGCTGAGCCTTCTCTGAATGTATCTGTTAAACCGGACAAGATAAAACAGGGGGATATAATTCTTATTACAGTGAAGGCAGAGCCGGGAAAAGATAATATTTCCGGAAGCCTGTTCAATAAACCCATCCGCTTTTATACGGAGGCGGGCACTGATTATTACTCAGCCTTAGCGGGCGTTGATATGGAAACAGAAGAAGGACAATATCCACTTTCTTTATCTCTTAAAGATGACAAGGGTGCAGAGATAAAAAAGGATTACGGGATTGAGGTTATTTCTGCCGGGTTCGGGAAACAGGAATTGACTGTTCCAAAGGAAAAGGCAGAGCCGGATGAGGAGACATTGAAAAGGATAAAGCTCGAAGAAGAGGAGATAGCAAAGATTTGGGGAATCATCACAGAGGGACATCTCTGGCAGGGGAATTTTATTCTGCCGGTTGAGGGTGAACTATCGGAGGACTTCGGTTTGAGAAGGATTATCAACGGGGAGCCGAGGAAGCCGCATAGCGGCGTGGATATTTCTGCATCCGGGGGGGCACCCATAAGTGCAGCCAATCATGGCAGGGTTATATTTACCGGTGAACACTTCTTCAGCGGAAAGAGTATTGTTATTGACCATGGGCTTGGATTATTTTCCATGTATTTTCATCTCTCGGACATCCTTGTAAAAGAGGGACAGCCCATCAAAAAGGGAGAGGTCATCGGAAAGGTTGGAAGTACCGGCAGGGCCACAGGCCCGCATCTGCACTGGGGGATGAGACTTAACGGTGCCAGGGTAAACCCGGCATCGCTTCTGGATAAGCGGGAGAAGTGATTTTACCGAAAGACCAAATCTCCCTGCAAGCGTCACCCCTGAAGTTGCAGCACCTGCAAGACAACATGACAGACCGCACTCCCCTGCTGCAAGGGCCTTTGAACTATAGATTAACAGGGTCAATAAAGCTGAAAATATAAAAAACATATACTTTTTCATTTGTAAGCTCCGCACATAGCCATAGGGTTATCAAAATATAAAATTGAAAGCCTGAAATTAATTAAAATATGATTTGATTTAGAAATAAGGAAATGCTATGCAGGCGGGGCACGGCCGTAGTTATTTAAATAAGTTATATCAGGTACATTTTCCCTGACAGGGTTAAAAACAAGTAGGTTACAAGGATAAGCCCTGTCAAAAGACGTTTCAGCATGGGTATTATATTATACAAGATTTGCAGAAGTTATATGATAAAAATCAGGAAAGATTCTATCGAGTCACACTGACCAATGGTTGTCCCTGACTTATGATTTAATCGCCATCATAACAATAACCATGGGAGGGCTTATGACACTGAAAATGAATATAAGACCTGTAAGATTAATAGTGTGTTTTATAATTATCCTGATACTGAACTATGCTCCACCATACTGCTTTGCATCAAATTATTCTTTTAATACGATAGATTATCCTGGCGCAGTATGGAGCTCAGCCCATGGAGTAAATAATGCCGGACAAATCGTTGGAAGGTACTGGGGAAATGGCGACCATGGTTTTATTGCTACTCCAACAGAGACAATAACCCAGGTACCGGAGCCATTAACATTCTTACTCTTATTTTGCGGGATAACAGAAATAATAATCCTCAATAAAGTTTTCTTGTATCATAATAAAGAATATAATAAAATCAATCTATGAAAACTGTGCTACAAAAATCAGATATTCGATTAAAAGATACGCCCATAACCATGCAAATCAAATTCCCCTTTGCGTACCATACATAATCCGGGGAATTCGATATAATGTCTCCGGAATTCCAGTGTCCCCGAAATCACCTAATATTTGTTGCTCATTCGTCGTCTTCAAAATTTTCGTCGAGCACATTGAATTGCGGTTGTTCTTCTCTCACATACTGATTTCTAAAGTTTTCGGACAGTCCGATAAATTGCTCTAAAGGAACTTTCCGAATGGCTTTGCGCAAATATTTTTCTGTATTGCTGTCGTCCATGTGAATCAGCTCGTGCTTAAATCCAAATGTTTTGTTCAATACTTGGGCAACTTGTCTCGGCCAATATCCCGCACTCATTTGAATAATTGTACCATGTACATCTTTTGCCATGCTCTCAATTCGGCTGTTTACGCCTATGCGGTCAACGAGAATAATAGTAGCCATGTAACCCTTCAGTGAGGCGTGGTGACACGAAAAAACTACTTGCGTTCTGGTTGCCATCTATGGTACAACATGATGAATGGAGATGGCGGTCAGATATCGTGGCAGAGAATTCGCCCATGAGGAAATAGCCGAAGTACGT
>JACRGV010000076.1 GCA_016212215.1 Nitrospirota bacterium | reverse complement strand
CTATTAATAACTGCTTTTTTAGGTTTTGCAATAACTGCAAAGGTTCATGCCGCCAATGTAATAAAGGCAGACGGGTCTTCTACTGTTTACCCGATAACCGAGGCCGTTGCTGAAGAGTATCAAAAGGCAGAGAGAGGGAAAACGAATGTGACTGTTGGAATTTCAGGAACCGGCGGCGGATTTAAAAAGTTCTGCAGTGGTGAGACGGATATAAGTAATGCATCAAGACCAATTAAACCATCTGAGGTTGAACTTTGTAAGAAGAAAGGGATAGAATACATCGAGCTTCCTGTTGCCTATGACGGACTGGCTGTTGTTGTCAATCCAAAAAATACATGGGCAAATTCGTTTACTGTAAGTGAATTAAAAAAGATTTGGGAACCTGCTGCACAGGGCAAGATTAAAAAATGGAATCAGATACGTCCCAACTGGCCTGACAAGGAGATCCACCTCTTCGGTGCAGGCGTTGATTCAGGTACCTACGATTACTTTACTGACGCTATTGTAGGCAAAGAACACTCAAGCCGCGGTGACTTTACTTCCAGTGAAGATGATAATGTACTTGTTCAGGGTATCTCAACAGATACTTATGCACTCGGTTTCTTTGGGGTTGCATACTATGAAGAAAATAAGAACCAACTAAAACTTGTCCCGATAGATGACGGGAATGATTCAAACGGGAAAGGCCCTGTTTATCCTACATCTGCAAACGTTGAAAAAGGTACCTATCAGCCGCTCTCAAGACCGCTGTTTATTTACGTAAACTGGAAGTCCTCCGGAAAACCGGAGATCCAGAGATTTATCGAGTTCTATATGAAGAATGGGAAGACACTTTCAAGAGAGGTCGGATATATCCCGCTTCCGGATAAGGCTTATGAGCTTGTACTGAAAAGATTCAAAAATCGTGTCGGCGGCTCTGTATTCGGCGGGCATGGGTCACAGGTAGGGGTTAGGATTGAGGAGCTGCTTAAAAAGGAGTAAGCAATGAGCAGAAGTTAGAGGTAAGAAGCAAGAAGTTAGAAATAAGATTGCGGAAGAAAATCCCCCTCACCCGGACCCTCTCCCACCGGGGGAGAGGGAGGCAAACGTCTATTCCCCTCATCCTTGACGGGATGGAGGATTATGCTTTTATTCCCCTCCCCCTTGAGGGGGGAGGGATAGGGTGGGGGTGAGTTGCGGCAAGAAGTTTGGAGCAAGAGACAAGTAATTCCCTCCCCTTCAAGGGGAGGGCCAGGGTGGGGATGGGGTTGATTCATAAGCAAACACAGAAGATAAAAGAAAGAGGCATTGAAAGCCTGCTTTTCCTTAGCGCCATATTTTCTGTGTTTGTTACCATAGGCATAATCAGTGTCCTGATTTTTGAGACGTATGAGTTTTTCAAAGAGGTGTCAATAATCTCATTTCTAACTGATACTCAATGGACCCCCCTCTTTGAGGAAAAACACTTCGGGGTACTGCCGTTATTTGCAGGGACATTTCTTACAACCGGAATCGCGATTGTTGTTGCACTGCCCATCGGTCTGATTAGTGCTGTGTTCCTGAGTGAATATGCATCCGACAGGATAAGGACATTCGTAAAACCTGCACTTGAGATACTTGCCGCCATACCAACTGTAGTTTATGGGTACTTTGCACTTCTCTTTGTTACACCGCTGCTTCAAAAACTTATGCCGGATTTATCGGGTTTCAACGCACTAAGCCCTGGTATCGTTATGGGAATAATGATAATCCCCATAATATCTTCGCTTAGTGAGGACGCCATGCACGCAGTGCCTATGGGACTGCGCGAAGGGGCTTATGCCCTGGGGGCAAGGAAGATACAGGTTGCATTTCGGGTGGTGGTTCCTGCGGCCTTTTCAGGTATTGCAGCGTCATTTATTCTTGGTATATCAAGGGCTGTAGGTGAAACCATGATCCTTGCCATTGCCGCAGGACAACAGCCAAGACTCACGCTGAACCCACTTGTCCCTATAGAAACTGTTACAGCATACATAGTTCAGGTCAGCCTCGGTGATACGCCAACAGGGACCCTTGAATATAAGACAATATTTGCAGTCGGGATAAGCCTGTTTGTGCTTACATTTTTTTTGAATATGATAAGCTACTGGTTCAGGAAAAGATTCAGAGAGGTATATGATTAAAGACAGGTTAGAGGTTAGAAGCAAGAAAATCAGCGGGGTAAGAAAACCCCGCCGGAAGGGATTTTCGGATGAAGTGGTTTGACAAAGCATTTTATGTGATAGGGCTTATAGCAACGCTGATTGGTCTGGCAGTACTGCTGAATCTTATTACAGATGTACTTGCTGATGGTCTCGGCAGGCTTGGGTGGCAGTTTATATCGCACTATCCGTCCAGGAGGGCTGAAGAGGCGGGAATACTCGCGGCATGGATAGGCACTACGTGGGTTATGGTTTTAACAGGGTTATTTACCATCCCCATTGGAATAATGGCGGCACTGTATCTGGAAGAGTACAGTAAAAAGAACTGGCTTACAAATCTCATTGAGATAAATATTGCAAACCTTGCCGGTGTCCCTTCAATTATCTATGGCCTCCTCGGACTTGGTGTATTTGTAAGATTATTAAATCTTGAACGGAGTGTAATTTCAGGGGCAGCAACGCTGGCTATCCTTGTAATGCCTATGGTTATTATGTCAACAAGGGAGTCGCTTAGGACAATACCTCTTTCACTCAGAGAGGCATCTCTGGCCCTCGGGGCTACAAAATGGCAGACCATAAGTTATCAGGTATTACCGGCTGCTATGCCCGGCATTATGACCGGCATAATACTTGCCATGTCTCGGGCAATAGGGGAAACCGCACCGCTTATAACCATCGGGGCATTGGCGTATGTATCATTTTTACCGACAAGCCCTGTAAGTGCAGTGTTTCCTTATATAAGTATCCAGGGGCTTTTTGATCAATTTACAGTACTCCCTATTCAGATATTCAATTGGGTCTCAAGGCCGCAAAAGGCATTCTCAACCAATGCAGCAGCGGCTATAATAATATTACTTATATTGACCTTTACCATGAACGGAATTGCAGTCTTTATTAGGCACAGGTATCAGAAGAAGATAAGATGGTAAAAAGCTTCAGAAGTCGAAAATCAGAAGTAAGAAGTAAGAAGATAGAAGCAAGAGATAAGAAGAAAAAAACAATTTTAAATTACGGAGCAGTAAATAATGGCTTTTAAGATTAGAGAAGTAAACGCCTATTACGGTGAAAAACATGCGTTGAAGAATGTAAACTTTGAGATTGCCTCAAGGTCTGTCACCGCTGTCATAGGCCCATCGGGGTGCGGGAAGAGTACATTTATAAGATGCCTCAACAGGATGAATGATACTGTCCCAAATTTCAGGGTTGAAGGTGAAATACTCTATGATGGAACAAATATCTATTCAAAGAATCTCGATATTACTGATGTCAGGAGGCGTATTGGAATGGTGTTCCAGAAACCCAATCCGTTTCCCAAGAGCATTTATGAAAACGTCGCCTTTGGTCTCAGGATACAGGGGATCAAGAAGAACAGCATCCTTGATAAGGTTGTAGAAGAGAGTCTCAGGAAGGCTGCCCTGTGGGATGAGGTAAAAGACAGGCTTCATTCAAGTGCCCTGGCCCTTTCAGGCGGACAACAGCAGAGGCTTTGTATTGCAAGGGCAATAGCAACAGCACCTGAGGTAATCTTATTTGATGAACCATGCTCTGCCCTTGACCCCATTGCTACATCAAAGGTAGAAGACTTGATAACAGCACTCAAGAAAGAATATACTGTCGTCATTGTCACACATAATATGCAACAGGCCGCAAGGGTTTCGGAATATACAGGATTCTTTATGATGGGTGAACTTGTAGAGTACAGTGAAACAAAACAGATCTTTACAGCCCCTTCAAATAAATTGACAGAAGATTATATTACAGGAAGGTTCGGATGAACCCACATGAGCGGGGCGCTCACAAAGGGACATGAAAATAGTAAACAGTAAGCAGTGAGCAGTAAACAGGAAAGGCAGTCTTTATCTGCTAACTGCTTACCGCTTACTGCTTACTTGGGGTCATTTTCAGATGAAGAACGTGGAGGAATCTTAGTTGACTCAGAAGCTCGGCATAATTGCAGGAGACGGTAGTTTCCCGGTTATACTTGCAGAGGCAGCCAAAAACAGCGGCTATTCAATTATTGTTGCGGCACATAATGGTATAACATCGCCGGATATTGAGAAGGCTGCTGACAAGACTTTCTGGTTTAATTTAGGTCAACTGTCAAAGATGATTGACTCATTTAAAAAAGAAGGTGTCAGAGAGGCCATTATGGCCGGGGGCGTAAGTAAGAAGTTCATGTTTAAAGATGTCAGGCCGGATTTAAGATCCATATCATTGCTATTCCGGCTTAAAGACCGGAAAGATGACACCATACTCAGGGCAATAGCAGGAGAGTTTGAAAAAGATGGAATAAAAATTGGTGAGGCTACTGCTTACATAACTTCAATACTTGCTGAAAAGGGGGTAATGACAAACAGCAAACCAACGGATGAAGAACAGAAAGACATAGAATTTGGAATGGAGATGGCAAAGGGAATCGGACGTCTTGATATAGGACAGTGTATTATAGTAAAAAATCGTGCAGTTCTTGCAGTAGAGGCTGTTGAAGGAACTGACGAGACCATACGCCGGGGCGGCAGGTTTGCCGATGGCGGGGCAACGGTTGTAAAGATATGTAAACCGGGGCAGGACTTGAGATTCGACCTGCCGACCATCGGTACAAACACCATTGAAACTATGAAAGAGGTCAATGCGAGGGTACTTGCTGTTGAATCCGGAATGACTATAATACTTGAAAAAGAAAAACTAATCAGGTCTGCTGATGAAGCAGGAATCTGCGTTATTGGAATTTGATAAAAATTAATTACAGATGAACCCACATGAGCCTTCGGCTCACAAAGGGCAATGAAAACCCCACCCTCACCCGGACCCTCTCCCTGAGGGAGAGGGTGCTATGTTTATTCCCTCCCCTTCAAGGGGAGGGTTAGGGTGGGGATGGGGTTATTTTAAAATGAATAAAAAAATCAAAGTTGCCGTAATCGGCGTAGGCTATCTGGGCGAACACCATGCCCGTATTTACAAATCTATGGAAGAAGTTGAACTTGTCGGTGTTGTTGACACTGATAAAGAACGTGCAGACAGCATAGCTGCCAAATATAATACAAAGGCATACTATGATTATAAAGACCTGCTGGGGAAGGTAAAGGCGGTCAGCATCGCATCCCCTACTATTCTCCATTATCAGATAGCAACTGATTTTATCAGGCGAAATTCAGATGTGCTGATTGAAAAACCCATTACAACTACCACTTCACAGGCATCCTCACTTATTGTGGAAGCAGAGTCAAGGGGCACCCTTATTCAGGTAGGTCACATAGAACGGTTTAATCCTGCTTTCAGGATAATGTCCGGATATATACAAAAGCCGAGGTTTATAGAGGCACAACGGACAGGACCTTTTGTAGGACGGGCGACTGATGTAAATGTAATACTGGACCTGATGATACATGACATTGATATTATCCTGAATCTTGTAAAGTCTGAAGTTACAGATATTCGTGCAGTTGGGACACCTGTACTTACAAATCATATAGATATTGCAAATGCAAGAATAGAGTTTTCAAACGGCTGTATAGCAGATCTCACTGCAAGCAGGGTATCAAGGGAAAAGATGAGGAAAACAAGAATCTTTCAGCCTGATACCTACTTATCCATTGATTATGCACAGCAGAGCCTCACGGTCTGCCGCAGGATTATTGAGGAAAACTCACCTAAAATTATAGAGGAAAAGATAACACCTGAGAAAGAGGAACCACTCTCAGCAGAACTCAAATCATTCATTAATGCAGTAATAAGCGGTAAGTCTCCTTTAGTCTCCGCCAGGGATGGAAGGGATGCCCTCAGCATTGCACTAAAAGTTCAGGAAGATGCAGAGAAGAGACTGTAACCCCCCTAATTATGAAAAAGATTCTAATGATTGCCGGAGAGGCATCCGGTGACATATATGGGGCAGAGCTTGCAAAGAACCTCTTCAGTATGTCCGATGTAAATATTACCGGTATAGGCGGAGATAGGATGAGGAATGCCGGTGTAGAAATCCTATATGACGCATCAAATATTAGTGTCGTAGGCGTATCTGAAATCCTTCCAAAATTCAGTGCAATAAGAAAGGCATATAACCTTGTAAAGGATCTGCTTAAATCCCATAAAATAGATATGGTTGTACTTATTGACTACCCGGGTTTCAATATAAGGATTGCAGGGGTAGCAAAAAGTGAAGGCATACCTGTTGTCTATTACATCAGCCCGCAGATATGGGCATGGAAAAAAGGACGGCTTCATAAGATTGCAGAAAGGGTAAATAAGATGATCGTGATATTACCCTTTGAAGAGGCATTATACAAGGATGCAGGTGTGGATTGCACCTTTGCAGGGCATCCGCTTGTTGATGAGATATTAAACACCGGACCTGTTGAGCAGACTCTTCAAAAATATAAAATCGTAAAAGGAAAACCTGTTATAGGACTCCTGCCGGGAAGCCGCCCCGGAGAGATTAATTCCCTGCTGACAGATATGCTTGAGGCCGCACGGATACTTAAAGAGACCAATCCTGATATTCAACTTGTAATGGCTGTAGCTGAGACACTTGATTTTGACCATATCCGGGACATTGTTTCCAAAAGTCCTGTAGGTGTCAAAATGATGAAAGGCGAGGCTAATGATGTCTTAAATATCAGTGATGTTATTATTGCTGCATCCGGCACTATCACACTACAGGCCGCTTTGTTTGAAAAACCTATGGTTGTGTTATACCGGGTTTCTGCTCTAACTTATGCTGCTGCAAAATTACTTGTAAAGATTAAGGATATATGTATAGTAAATATCCTTGCAGGAAAAAGGATCGTGCCTGAGATGTTACAGGCAGATGTAAAACCTGATAGAATAGCAGAAGAAGTAAGAAGGATGTTGGATGACAAAGGTTATTATGAAAAGATTAAAAAGGACCTCCACGAGGTAAAGATGAGGCTCGGACCACCGGGGGCATCTCTGAGAGCGGCTGAGGTCATAGCGAAGATGTTGGATAGTGAGCAGAAGTTAGAAGCAAGAAGTAAGAGGCAAGAAGTAAGAGGCAAGAAGTAAGATGCAAGAAAAAACAGAAAGATTCCCCCTCCCTTGACGGGAGGGGGGCCGGGGGAGGGTGGGCTATGGAGATATTCGGATAGGGTCATGTATAAACGATTAATGCTTTATGTCAAACCATACTGGCTGTTGGTTATAATAGCCTTTGTGTGTGCACTCGGTGTTTCAGGTACCACTGCGGCGGCGGCATGGCTGGTACAGCCTGTGCTTGATAAGATATTTATTGAAAAGAACATTCAGATGCTCGTTCTTATACCGGTTGCCATCCTTATTATATATCTCTTCAAGGGCATCTGTAATTATGCACAGTCTTATATAATGAGATATGTCGGTAACAAGGTCATAATGGATGTGCGAAATGACCTCTTCTCCCATACTGCTGTAATGCCTATGCAATTCTATATACGTAACTCAACCGGTAATCTAATGTCAAGGATACTAAATGACGTCAGTATCATAAACAATGCAGTCTCAACCTCTATTAAAGACCTTATACAGAATGTAGTTACAGTGATTTCACTTACAGGAGTAGTATTCTATAGAGACTGGAAGCTCGCTGTTATTGCCTGTACCTCCCTCCCGTTTGCATATTATCCTCTCGTCAGACTCGGAAAAAAACTAAGACATGTAAGCAAGATTGGACAGGAAGAGATGTCAGGGATTACCTCCATACTTCATGAAACCTTTACAGGTACACAGGTTGTTAAGGCATTCGGTATGGAACAACGCGAAATTGATAAGTTCAAAGATAAAAACAATAAATTATTCAAGGTAACTATGAAGGGTGTTAAATATGCTGAGATAAGCACACCGCTTATGGAATTTATAGGCTCCATAGCAGTTGCCCTGATAATATGGTACGGCGGGTATCAGGTGATACACGGCGTTTCAACTACAGGCACGTTTTTTTCATTTCTTACAGCATTGATACTCATGTATGGCCCCCTAAAGACCCTCACAAAAATAAATGTATCCATTCAACAGTCCCTTGCTGCTGCTGAAAGGATATTTGAAATTATGGATATGGACACAGAACGTATTACTGATAAAGGTAGATTAGAGCTTACAGGGATTAATAAAAGTATAGAATTTAATGACGTATCTTTTAAATATGAAGGGGCATCCGGGAATGCCCTTTCCGGCCTGAATTTCCGTGTAAATAACGGTCAGGTGGCTGCAATAGTCGGCGGCAGCGGCGGGGGTAAGACAACTATCGGTAACCTCCTGCTCAGATTTTATGACCCTTCCTCCGGCGGAATACTTTTTGATAATACGGACATAAGGGACTTTACCCTCCACTCTCTAAGGAAACATCTGGGTATAGTAAGTCAGGACGTTATACTTTTTAATGATACTGTCCTGAACAATATTACTTACGGCAAAAAGGAATTCAGTATGGAAGAGGTAACAGCCGCAACAACAAAGGCCTATGCCCATGATTTTATAATGAAGATGCCTGACGGATACAATACTGAGATCGGAGAAAGGGGCGTCAGGCTGTCCGGCGGTGAAAAGCAAAGGATAGCAATTGCGCGTGCAATCCTGAAAAATCCACCCTTACTTATTTTAGATGAGGCAACCTCAGCGCTTGACACAGAATCAGAACACATCATCCAGATGGCCCTGAATAATCTTATGAAGGGAAGGACTACATTCGTTATAGCCCACAGACTTTCCACAATCAGGAATGCAGATATAATTATTGCATTAGAAAAAGGCAGGATCATTGAGACAGGAAAACATGAGGAACTCTTGAAAAACAGCGGGCTATATAGAAGACTGTATGATATGCAGTTTGCGGAGAAGGGGCAGAAGTGAGAAGTCAGAAGTCAGAGGCAAGAAGTTAGAAGCAAGAAACAAGAAATCAGAAGCAAGAAGTTAGAAAGGCAGAAGTAAGATAAAAATGGGAAGATTCCCCCTCCCTTGAGGGGAGGGGGTTAGGGGGAGGGTGAGCTACGAGGATTTTCAATAGAGAATACAAACCTTGCTAACACTTATATCTCATCTTTATAAACTAATCTGGCTCATCAGGAAATGGATGTATGATAATGGGGTGCTTAAAATCAGACGACTCCCCTGCCCTGTTATCTGCGTGGGTAATATTACAGCAGGCGGGACAGGAAAGACACCGACTGTCATGCACCTCGCAAGATTGTTTCAGAAAAGGAATTTTCGTCCGGTAGTTCTTACCCGTGGTTACAAAAGAAAATCTAAGAAACCTATCCTGCCGGTGAGTGACGGAAAAGCTATCCTGACCACACCGCAGGAATCAGGGGATGAACCTTATCTTATTGCATCAGGCCTAAAGAACGTCCCGGTAGTCGTTGGTGCAGACAGGTACATTACCGGCATGTTTTCCAAAGAACACTTTGACGCTGATATATTTATTCTTGATGACGGCTTTCAGCACCTTAAACTATACAGGAATATCAATATCCTGCTTATTGATGCATCAAACCCTGCAGGTAATGGTTCTATGCTTCCGGCAGGTATTCTAAGAGAGCCTCTTGCAGGAATATCAAGGGCTGATTGTATTATAATAAGCAGGGCTGATGAAGGGGATAAGTCGAAGGCAGAAGCCCTTGTACGTTCATATAATAAAAAAGCGCCGGTTTATTATTCTTCACTGAAGGTATCGGGTATTATGGATTCATATAGGAAAACTTACAGTCGTGACTATATAAATGGGAAAAGCCTGTTGTTATTCTCAGGAATCGGAAACCCCGGATCATTCAAGCGTAGTGTTATTGAAAATGGGGGAATTATAAAACGCGAAATCAGATTCCCTGACCATCATTGGTATAACAACAAAGATATGGAACGAATTTCATTAGAGGCAGAACGACTATCTGCAGAAGCGATAATAACAACAGAGAAAGACATGACCCGCATAAATGGTGCAGACCTGCTTAATAATGAAGGTTTGGCTAAACCTCTATTAACTTTAAAGGTTGAGATGTGTATTGATAAGGGGTTTGATGAATGGATTTTAAGACAGGTAACAAGGCTGAAGTAAGAAGTAAGGGGTAAGATTGGCGAAGAAAAAGAAAAGTAAGTTTGCAATTAATTCAGAGTATATTATCGTACTCTTTTTAATGAAGGTTTTATCCATATTACCTTATAGGGTGGTCTCAGACATCGGGGGGATGATTGGAATATTGGGATATTATTTAGATTCAAGACACCGCAATATTACACTAAAAAATCTTGGAATGGCCTTCCCTGATTTAGAACATAAACGTATTATTAATCTTGCTAAGAAGGCTTATAAAAATCTTGGGAGGTCTGCGGCTGAGGCTGTATATATTGCAACAAAGAATCCTGCTTATGTTTATAAATTCCTTAACAAACGGATAACAATCGAAGGAAAGGAAAACCTTAAATCTGAAATAAAAAAGGGAAATGGTGTAATATATCTGACAGGGCATTTCGGCAATTGGGAGCTTATGGGCATAACATTCGGAACTATTAACTGCCCATATAATGTAATAGTACGTCCCTTGGATAATCCAAGGATAAATAGCATCCTCTTAAAATTAAGGGGTATAACAGGTGGAAAGGTTCTGCCTAAGAAAAATGTCCTCCGTGATGTCCTGAGATGTCTGAAAAATGGGGAGGCCCTTGCTATCCTGATTGACCAGAATACATCACGAGACCTCGGTGTTTTTGTGGACTACTTCGGTACACCCGCTGCCACAAACAAAGGGCCTGCCATTATTGCAATGAAGAGCGGTGCATCAGTAATCCCGACATTCCTGGTCAGAGAAGGAAAATACAGACACAGGTTGATATTTGGTGAAACAGTTAATCTGTGCAGGAGTGGAGACAAGGAAAAGGACATATATACAAATACAGAGATTTTTACAAACATACTGGAATCTTTCGTCCGGAAATATCCTGACCAATGGTTCTGGATGCATCAAAGGTGGAAGACGAGGCCGGAGGAAAGGGTTAGGGCGTAGAGTAGAAGTAAGAAGTAAGAAGTAAGAAGTAAGAAGAAAGAAGCGAGAAAAGGCTGCCTCGCCTTCAAGGGGATTTAGCTATGCTTATTCCCCCCCCTGCAATTATTCCCTCCCCTTCAAGGGGAGGGGCAGGGTGGGGATGGGGTTGATTTCGAATGATGAAAAATAACGCTGACATAAACAAGATAATTATCTTCCTTCCCAACTGGATTGGCGACGCTGTATTATCATTGCCTGCAATTTACAGGATTAGGGAGATATTCCCTTCTGCTCGAATCTCGGTCATCGGGCTCCCTCATGTCACTGAACTGTTTTACGAATCTCCTTATGTTGATGATAAAATGTCCTACCCTTTGAAAAAAAACAAGTCGGACATACTGCCTGCGGCAAGTGAGATTAGAAAAGGGAGATATGACCTTGCAGTTTTATTCCCCAACTCACTCAGGTCGGCATTAATCGCACGGCTTGCCGGTATCCCGCTCCGCTGTGGTTACATCAGAGACGGCCGTGGACTCCTGCTGAATTTCCCTGTAAAACTCAGCAAAGAGATCAGGAAGGTTCATCAATCAGAATATTATTTGAACATCGCTTCTGCATTTGATTTCAATCCCGATACTCTCCCCACCCCTAAACTTTATCTCTCAAAACAAGAAGAACAAAATGCTGAAGAGTTCTTAAAGAAAAACGACATAACTCCTGAGGATTTATTAATCGGGATTAATCCAGGTGCAGCCTATGGTTCATCAAAGAGGTGGTATCCGGAAAGATATGGAAGTGTTGCAAGGACACTTATCAGAAAATACAAATCTAAAATAATAATCTTCGGAAGTCTTAAAGAAACAGACATAGGAAATGAGATTGCCTCACTTGCAGAGGCCCCTGTTCTCAATGCAGCAGGTAAGACATCCGTCAGAGAGCTTATGGCGTTAATCCATAGATGTAAATGCATCATCACTAATGATTCCGGCCCCATGCACATTGCCGCAGCACTCGGCATACCTGTAACAGCCATATTCGGCTCAACCGACCCTGTAAAATCAGGCCCATCAGGTGAAGGTCATGTAGTAATAAAAAAAGATGTCCCATGCAGTCCATGCTTTCTAAGGACATGCCCGACAGATTTAAAGTGCATGGACTTGATTAGTGTAGAGGACGTATTGGAGGGGGTTGCGAAGATAGACAGAAGCAAGAAGTAAGATGTAAGAAAAAAAAACCCTCCCCTTCAAGGGGAGGGTTAGGGTGGGGATGGGGTTATTTTAACGTGAAATTCGCTGTATTCATAGACAGGGACGGTACAATAAATCAGGAAATGGGTTATGTTGACAGCCTTGACAGGTTTTCTATTCTTCCCCGTGTTACCGATGCTGTCAGGAAGTTAAACGAAAATAATATCCCTGCAATCGTGGTCACTAACCAATCCGGTGTCGGACGAGGTTACTTCTCTTTGGAGTTCGTGGGGGAACTCCATAAGAAGATGAATCTTGAGTTTGAGAAAACTGATTGCAGATTAGATGGAATTTACATTTGTCCTCACACCCCTTATGACAAATGCGTTTGCAGAAAACCTAAGCCGGGACTGCTATTAAAGGCCGCACAAGAACATGGGATATCCCTCCATAACTCTTATGTTATAGGCGACAAGATTATTGATATCCAGCTTGCACACAGTGTCGGGGCCAAAGGCATACTTGTATTAACAGGATACGGGTCAGAACAAATCAGAAAGATTTCTGATGATTCAGTAGATAAACCGGATTATGTAGCATCGAACCTTTATAATGCTGTTGAATGGATTTTAGAAAAGTTAGCAGTAAGCAGTAAGCAGTTAGCAGGTAATGTAGCCACTCAATCTTCTGCTTACAGCTCACTGCTAACAGCTAACTCAAAAAAAAGCCGCATCCTCATTATCAAGCCAAGCTCTCTCGGTGATATTGTTCATAGCCTGCCTGTGCTATGGGCATTAAGGAAGTTGCATCCGGATGCACATATCGGATGGGTGGTGAAAGAGGTATGGAAGGATATGCTTATTGAAAATCCCCTCCTCGATGAAATTATCCTATTAAAGAACGGGCTAAAAGGGTTTCTTTTAGCGGTTAATGAGATTCGTAAAAACAGGTATGACACAATAATAGATCTGCAGGGTTTATTCCGAAGCGGTATGCTGAGCTATCTGTCAGGAGGCAAAAAACGTGTCGGCTTTGAAAATGCAAGGGAATTCGCATATCTGTTTTATAATAAAAAAATATCCTTGCAAGATTCACATATCCACGCTGTAGACAGATACCTGAAGACTGTGGACTCAACTAATACTTCATCCGATAATCAACCCCATCCCCACCCTACCCCTCCCCTTGAAGGGGAGGGAATCAACGTAGCCCCCTCTCCCTCAGGGAGAGGGCCGGGTGAGGGTGGGGTTTTCATTCCCCTTTGTGAGCGCAACGTTTATGACAGTTCACCACATTTTCCCATTTACATAAACATGGAGGATTCAGAATGGGCACGGGACTTTCTAATTAAAAATGAGCTGAAAGATGTCAGCCCGCTGATTGCTATAAACCCCTCTGCGAGATGGTTGAAGAAGAGGTGGCCGGTATCTCTGTATGCAGAACTAATAAATCGTTTGATTCAGGAATTGAAAGCAGGTATAATCATCCTCGGCAGCAGGGAAGATATACCTCTTGCAGAAGAAATTAGAAATCATGTAAGAATCGGCAGGCCGGTTATTGCAGCAGGAAATACAACATTAAAGACCCTGACTGCTTTGCTTGATAGGATAGATTTACTCATAACAAATGATTCAGGCCCCATGCACATTGCCGCAGCACTCGGCAGGCAGGTAATCGCACTGTTTGGGGCTACTGACCCAAAACTTACAGGACCTTATGGAGATAATCATACTGTTATCAAAAAAGAAATCGCCTGCAGTCCCTGCTTCAGAAAACCATGCAGGCACGGAAGGCCGCTATGCATGGAAGCAATAACAGTAGATGATGTAATGAGTGAAGTGAATATAAAGCTCAAAGGGAAATGAAAATCGCTCTTAGCCGTAGCGCTGACCTTTATGGTCGGCGTCACGTGGGGGATAAACCCTCACGCTACTGAATGGTTTGCAAAGGGGTCATTTTCGAGTGAACTGTCATGAAACGGAGGTTTCACAAAGGAAAACGAAAATCCCCCCCTTTGTTCAAGGGGGGGCTGGGGGGGTGGTTTTCAAATACACTTAATTAACGGAGGTAACAATGGGCATTAACAAAGAATTACTTGAAATCCTAGCATGTCCAAAATGCAAGGGCGATTTAACACTTACTCAGAAAGGTGATGGACTCATCTGTAATAGCTGTAAACTAAAGTATCCTATAAAAGATGATATACCTGTTATGCTTATTGAGGAAGCAGTAAGGATCGGTTAGTCAGCTTGAATCCCATCAGTTCATTACCAAAAACAATAAAAAGCTACCGTGTGCCATTAAGCTTTATCATCGGAGGATTATTTATTTACTTCTCAATCCCGACTCCTAAATCAATCATTTTAGGAGTCCCGGTTATTTTTATAGGAGAAGCTATCAGGACATGGGCGTCCGGTATTATCAAAAAAGGAAAAGAGATTGCAAACCATGGACCTTATGCCGTCACACGCAACCCCCTTTATCTTGGGACATTCTTCATAGGCGCAGGATTCAGCCTCATGTCCAATAATTATGTAATTATGATACTCTTCCTTATAATTTTTTTATTTGTTTATACATTCACCATAAAAAATGAGGAAAAAGAACTTACAAAGATCTTCGGGCCTGCTTATCTTAATTATAAAAACAGTGTACCGGTATTCTTTCCCTCTTTAAGTTATCTATTCTCACTCCCTTCAACACTTCTGCAAACACATCATGCAAGCGAGACTATCTTTGATTGGGGATTAGTAAAGAAACACAGAGAGTTTAATACATGGATAGGAATAATAGGCTGCATTGTGATATTTATTTTTAAGGTTTTATACTAGGATGAACCGTCATGAGCCGTGGATTCAGAAAGGACAATGAAAACCCCACCCTCACCCGGACCCTCTCCCTGAGGGAGAGGCTGCTTAGTTTATTCCCTCCCCTTCAAGGGGAGGGTCAGGGTGGGGATGGGGTTAATCTAAGATGAAAATATTAATAATCGGCGCAGGCGGACAACTTGGCAGTGAGCTTCTAAATATCCTTCAGGACGATACCATCATCCCGCTTACACACAGGGATATTGAGATGACGGATTACCGGCAGGTCAATGACATCATATCCTCCAACATGCCTGATATTATCATCAACACTGCCGCTTACCACAAGGTTGATGACTGTGAAGATAATATAGAAAAGAGCTTTTCAGTTAATGCTTATGCCGTCAGAAACATTGCGATGATTTGCAGTGAACTTGACATCGCATTTGCACATTTCAGCACTGACTATGTATTCGGTGGAGAAAAAAATGTTCCCTATACAGAGGACGACTCCCCCAATCCTCTGAGTGTCTATGCAGTATCAAAACTTGCCGGTGAATTTTTTGTAAGAAACATCTGTAAACGTCATTATGTTATAAGGACATGCGGACTATATGGTGCAAAAGGCATAAGCGGTAAAGGCGGCAATTTCATTGAACTGATGCTTAAATTAGCCCGAGAAAACAAACCCATTAAAGTTGTTGCCGACCAAATAGTCACTCCTACTCACGCTAAAGAACTCGCATTAAAAGTATCCCAGCTTATCAGGACTGAAGCGTACGGCCTCTATCACATAACAAATAACGGCGGCTGTTCATGGTATGAATTTGCAAGAACCATATTTGAACTTAGCGGTGTTAGTGCCAATCTATCCCCTACAACAGCTATTGAATTTAATGCAAAGGCAAGGCGGCCCGCAAATTCAGTCCTTGAAAACAGAAACCTTAAAAAACTTGCACTTGATGACATGAAGCCATGGAAAGATGCACTGAAAGAATACCTGCATGAAAAGGGGTACCTCAGTTAGCCGTTGCAGTACCACTATTGATTATTGAATAATTCATTGCCTTATCGTATGCCTGTATCTTATATGTGTAAGTACCTGCGAGGACGCGAAAACCATTGCTGTTTTTGCCATCCCATGTCACTGAGGTTGCGGCACCTGTTGATGGGCAGGATATGTTGGTCTTAGTTATTGTCCTGACAAGGAAGTTAGATGCGTTGTATATCTTTACTGACACTGTGCAGGTCAGAGACAGGTTATCTGTTAAAGTAAAGCTGATCAATACCTGCAATTGTAACCGGCGGCGTGACTGCATCAGCAGTAATCACTACCTGATCATGACTGACAGCAGCACTGTCTGATACCGCACGGTCAAGCTGATATTGCCCATTTACATCAGGTGTAAAGCCTGCAAGCGGGGTATTGCTACCGGAAATATTTGCATCAGTAAGAAGACTACCGGTTGGAACATTCAGGAAACCCCATAGCCAGGTCATAGCACCGGGGCCGTTGTCCGGGTCATTACTGAAACTGCCATTTAAAGAAACGTATTGCCCTGTAAGTACATTTTGATCACTGCCTGCATCAGCATTAGGTGAAACATTGGAGACGGAGGCGATGACAGCGACAGAATCAGGGTTACTGCAATAAAGTGAATCACATACCGTAAGGTCATAACTATAAACCCCATCTTTATCAGCAGTGAAGAATGGTTTTGGTATATTCGTATTAGAAAGTACAGAAGTACTCCCTGCCGGAATACCCGCCTGTATCCAGTTAAATGTTATCAGGTTGCCGTCCCTGCCTGTGCTTTCACTTCCATCAAGAACAACCTTTGAACCAGTCTTAACATTCTGATCTGAACCTGCATAAGCAACCGGAGGATGAGATGTTGAGTCATTGGGATTAGTCCCCTTTTGGGATTCTGTTAAGTTGCTGAAGCCATCGTTATCTGCATCAAGCAGTCCATCAGAAGTGTTCAGAGGATTAAGCCCATACTGAATCTCCCAGCCGTCTTTTATACCATCCCCATCAGTATCTGCGATTAATGGGTCTGTGTTATAGGTATTTACCTCCTGAGCATTAGTTAATCCGTCTCCATCAGCATCGCCAAGAGGGGTTAATGCCATAATGCCATCACTACTGCCTGCAAGACTCCAAATCCCCATACCATTCCTTGCCCTAACGCTCACATAATAAGGTAACCCTTCAGTGAGGCGTGGTGACACGAAAAAACTACTTGCGTTCTGGTTGCCATCTATGGTACAACATGATGAATGGAGATGGCGGTCAGATATCGTGGCAGAGAATTCGCCCATGAGGAAATAGCCGAAGTACGT
>JACRGV010000075.1 GCA_016212215.1 Nitrospirota bacterium | reverse complement strand
CGAAAATCAACCCCATCCCCACCCTACCCCTCCCCTTGAAGGGGAGGGAATCAACATAGCCCCCTCTCCCTCAGGGAGAGGGTTAGGGTGAGGGTGGGGTTTTCATTGCCCTTTGTGAACCCCCGGTTCATGGGAGTTCATCCGAAAATCACCTCCAGCGGGGTAAGAAAACCCCGCCTATCCCTTTCTACGAGGATAGGCGGGACTTTCTTGTCCCGCTGATTTTCATTGCCCTTTGTGAACCCTCGGTTCATGGGAGTTCATCCACAAATCATAATTCTGTCATCCCCGAACGATTTTATCGGGGATATGTCGTATAAATCAGATTCCCGATAAAAAACTTCGGGAATGACAAATAACTTCTTGCTTCTACTCATTGTTCATTGCTAATGCAACTGCCTTGCACACTATCCTGCCGTCAACCACATTAAGCCCTCTTGCCAGGCTTACATCCTCCTGAAGTGCCTCATGCCATCCTGAATCAGAGAGTTTTATTATGTAAGGCAAAGTCACATTGGCGAGGGCAAATGTGGCACTCCGTGGATAAGCACCCGGCATGTTGACAACACAGTAATGAATAACACCGTTTACATCAAATACCGGATTGGAATGTGTGGTAGGTCTTGATGTCTCAATACACCCGCCCTGGTCAATGGACACATCCACTATCACCGACCCTTTTTTCATCCTGGATACCAATTCTCTTTTAACAATATGCGGGGCCTTTGCACCCGGATTCAGCACAGCCCCTATCACAACATCTGAAGATACCACCTCCTTCTCAATGCTGTGTTCATTAGCAGAGAGGGTCATAATCCTCCCGTTGAACATATCATCAATATGCTTTAATATCTTTGGATTCCTGTCAAATATCACCACCCTTGCACCCAGCCCGATCGCAATCCTTGCGGCATTCTGCCCTACTGTCCCGGCACCAAGTACTGTAACCTTTCCTGAAGACACGCCCGGCACCCCGCTGATAAGGATTCCGGCCCCGCCCCTGCTCTCCTGCAGATGATATGCAGCAACAATCGGCGCCATACGGCCCGCTATCTCACTCATTGGGATCAGGATAGGAAGGGTACCATCGTCAAGCTGAACAGATTCATAGGCTATCCCCACTACCCCGCTTCCCATAACAGCCTCAGTCAACTCCCTGCTTGATGCAAGATGAAGAAATGTAAAAAGCACCTGCCCTCTTCTAAGAAACGGATATTCCTGCGGCAAAGGCTCTTTTACCTTAACAATCATGTCAGCCTGTGCAAACACCTCCTCAGCCGACTGAACTATTATCCCACCTGCCTCAATATATTCATCATCCGATAACCCGCTCCCTGCCCCTGCCCTGCTCTGGACAATGACTTTATGACCATTCCTTGTCAACAG
The DNA here is from genome assembly GCA_016212215.1 of Nitrospirota bacterium. NCBI lineage: Bacteria > Pseudomonadati > Nitrospirota > Nitrospirota bacterium. The sequence goes on along the minus strand of JACRGV010000075.1, from coordinate 4,785 downwards.
CCTTACCCCGGAAGGAACTACCGCCACCCGGTACTCATGGTCTTTGATCTCTTTTGGTATACCGATTATCATGATTTTATTCCCTCAATTATGTCATTAGTTATGTTCAGACACTTTATTGGAAACCTGTAGGAAAATCAAGTATAGAATGGAATTATGTACTACAAAGCATTTAAGGAATTTGATGAAAAGGGTCCTGCCAAAATCACTGTGCAAGATTTTGCAAGAGCCTCGTCTAATTTTACAATTAAGCAATAGAGATTGTATTATAATGCCTGCAAGTTTAAAATCCAAGGGCAGCATAATATCTTTTCAAAAATTCATCCCACTTATATTGATTAATAAAATCGCCATAATTACCAGTGTTGGTCTCTGGATCATAGTTTTTATAATTATGATCATAAGTTAAATTCATTGCATCAGGCATCTTAAAAAATACGATTGATATGCCATTGGCATTCCTCCTGTCCATGCCGTGGTATTCAGCAATGGTCGCCTTAGAAACAAGCTCCGGTATCTCTGTCTCAAGGCCGATTAACCTGCTCAGATCCAACAGGTCAACATAGACATAAGGCTGAACGTACCAGTCTATATCCTGCACATTATTTCTACTATTCTTTATCATTTGGAGGGTGTTCTCTCGTGTTGCTGGGGCGGGGTCATCCAGCATTGATATAAGTTGAACAGCAGCCATATCTATCTGTTTAGCAATCAACTCTATATATTTAGTACGGTGGGCTGCAATAGAGTGCCTTTTTTCATAAGCCGGATCTGAGGGGTAAAAGTCATTCTCAAAAAAATCTCTATATGCATCAACGATTTTACCTGCCAAATCCTCCGGCATCATCCCCGGATTTACTGTAAGTGACAAAAGTATTGATCCATAATCCCAGCCATTTGATTGGCCCACCTCCTGTGAGGTTATTATAATATCAGCAAGTTCCCTGAACTCATAAAGCGCTTCGATGGTACCCATGATACTCGCATCAAAACCGAGTATATCTATCTTCAGCCCTGATTTCTTTATAGCATCCCTGACCTTGAAATTTGAAAGGAATGCGCTGTGATTATCATCATCATAAAGCACAGAGTGAACTGTTTTTTGTAAAGGGACTGACGGCCCATCCCCCTGGTCCCAGCCATTTCCGTGATTCCATAGGATGAGCATAGTCCGATCAGCAGGATATGAGTCCTTTGCCCAGATCAGGAAATCGGTAAGGGTTTGGGGGGCTGCCATGTCCAATTCGCCAAGGTCAGAGATGAGTTCGCTTGAGCCTTTAATTATGCGATAACGTTTCGTGGTAATAGCGCCTTTAAGATCAAGTTGTAAAATAATATTTACATTTTGGGTTGACCCGACCGCCTCCATTTCTGAAATATCTGCAAGTGCAGCCTTAGAAAGATTGTTATCACCATCCATATAGACAAGGACAGTCCATGTTTGAGAGGATGCCTTTCCCTGACAAGAGATAAATAAAAGAGCGGCTGCAGTCAATAAAAGCGGAAACAGTGCGTACAAAAAAGGCAGGCAAAGGTCTCCCCCTATGCCTGCCTTTCTGTTTTTCAATGAAATACTGAAAATATTAACGATGATATTAGATTATCCTACTGCACTGCACCGGCAGTATCCTGTACATCGCCGGTAGTATCAATCGTATTACCTGCCACATCTTTTACATTGGATACGGTTATAACAGTCGCATTGGTGACAGTATCATCGCCGACTGTTGCTGTGTTCATTCCTCTGATTGCAGATACATTAGCTGAGAAAGGCAGAGCCTGTACGTCATCAGAACCGGTCAGGACAACAGATTCAATAACACCATTTGGACCTGATGAAATTGTAGTCCCAACTACTACATCATCACATGCCCCGTTAGCAGCACCGTTTCCATCTGTATCGCAGGGCGTGCTGTTAAGTACCCCATTAGTGCCGGCAGTAATGGCTGTTTGATTGGCAGTATTTAAATAAGTATCACCTGCTGCCAAAACTGATTGAAGTATCCCATTTGCTCCGGTTGAAATAGTTCTGCCGAGTGTATTCTGTGTAAGGCTTCCAGAAAGAGTCAGAGCAACATTATATGGTGCTGCAAGTGTGTAGACCGCAGAGGAAACAGTGGGGGCTGTGCCTGATGCAACTGAGATTACATAATTCCCGGCGGTTTCTACGGAGGACTCATCCATAGGTTCATTAAATGATAATGTGATAGTACTATTTTCATCTTTTATGTCAGCGACAAACGCACCGGCAGCGATATCTAATTTTGGTTTAACTTTATCCTCTGCTGTTACTGCTGCACTTCCATCAGACTCAGTGAAGTCTGAATTGACAGACTTCACAACATAAGAGTATGTAAGCATTGTCTGTCGGTCTTCAATAAATGTATAACCATCTCCATCATTGTCAGGAATTGTAGTATCTGTAAAATCCGATTGATTACTGGTGTTGACAAACTTATATGCCCCGCTGTTAATAGTAGATCCCCACACCTGATTCATTGCCCTGTAGATATTATAGGATTTTGCACCTGATACAGGCAGCCAGTCAAGTACAGGATTTACTCCGGAATAGTCAATACCGGTATTATTGACGAGGGTCACCGTTGGGGCAGATGCAGTAGCGCCGCCATTTGTTGTAAAGGCCACTAATCCTTTAGCGCCAAGGTTACTCACTGCCGTATCACTAGAATCTACAAGAGTGACACCAGTAATATTTACGCTGTATCTTGCAGATGGTGCCAATGTTGGAATACTTACTGTGAGCGATTTAAAATCAGTACTCCATGAAAGGGTGTGGGCAATATTGCTTGCCTTTATCCCATCATAGTTTACTGCAACATCTTTGTATAAACCGCTTACCTGTGAATTAGCGGCTGTTGTGGCAGCGGCATAGGCTGTCTGTTTAATAGGCTCACTAAAGGTATAAACAACATTAGTTGCTGCAGGTGTGATGTCTGCATTATTTTCCGGGCTCACGCTGATTATGGTTGGTGCAGTCGCATCTGTTGATGCCACAAGGACAGTTGTGCCTGCTTGTACAGACAATGTCTTTGTTTCACTGTCTGACGGTGAGACAACAACCAAGCCCGCCCCATTAGAGTATGTCTGATCGGAATTCCATGCCTTGATTGTAAAGGATTGCATTGACTCTATGTTTGGAAAGGTGAACACACCGCCTGCGATAGTAGTTGTACTGCCCACAACATTTCCGGATGCCCCGGTCCCTCCAGCGCTGCCCTCTGAGTTACTGGAACTATTTGAAACGATCTCGACAGTCCATCCGCTATCTACGGGTTGTTTTGTGTCAGAATAAGCCACAACCCCTGTAATAGTAGCTGCAAGCTTTCCCACACTTATTTTACCTGCAGACGCTAATCCTGTTACAGGAGTGTCATGATTTGTACTGGTGGTATTAGCTTGACTATTAGTACCACTTCCTGAGTTAGCACTGGTCGAAAGATCATTATCATTCGTAGTATCATTAAGAGAAGTATATGTAACGGGCATTGTGTCATAGACAAAATCAGGATAACGCGGTGTAGTCGTTGCACTTGTCATATTGACAGGACTAGTTACATTTCTCAAGTCAATAGTCATCTCATAAGAATCATTTACTTTTGGAATACCATCACCTGATGAACCGGTCGCCGGCACATCATTGATAGTAAACTGCCCTGTCTCGCTCGTAGTAGTTCTTCCCACACCAATATCAACGACAGCCCCAACAATAGGTTGTTGAGTTACAGCATCCCTAAGTACCCCCTGGATTATACCTGTAGGGTTCAGGGTATCCGGATTAGGACTGGTCACTGAACTGCGATCGGTTTTATTACTACAGCCTGTAATGACATATAAAGATAATACTGCTGTAAGGATAATAAAAAATTTTTGCTTCATTATAATGTCTGATAACTTCTTCATAGAATTTCTCCTTTCATAAACTGTTTGTGATATAGATATAATTGACCTCAAATAACGACAAGGGCATTCCTGATAATCACCTCCTTCCAGATAGCCTCCCCTTATACTTCTTTAATCTATTTAAAAAAAGAACGCTTGTTTCTATGACTTTGTCATAATCCTGATCTGAAGTTGCTATGCCGTCTATTGAAAGGAGAAACCTCCCCTTTTCAAACTTGATGTCTAATTGCTTATTAGTACATTTCATCAAGTCATTCTGAATCTCAGGGAATAATATCTCCGAAATAAAGTATTCATCATTGCCTTTAACTTTAAACATCCTGACAAATTCTTCATTACCAATCTTTATCTCCTTAACACTAAGCAGACTGTCTATAGCAGACTGGACGGATTCTGACTTCCTCATAATCCTGAAGAATTGATCCTGTAAAGACGGCACAGAAAAATCCACATAAGTCATATCACCCCGCCTCCCTCTTGTGCCGCCGCCCGGCATGGCTGATATTATAAAGCTTACTCCATCAAACTCAAGAGAAAGACGCGGATAATACAACAAAGTACCGCCTTTTACATCCCCGCCCCTTTTCACTGCCTGCCTTTTCAATGCCTGCAGCATCCCCTTATTTGCCCTCCCTTTAACAAAGGCGGAAACCACGATTATCAGTACTATTGCAATTATCAGGATAAGATAGATACTCAATAACTATCCTCTCTCTTATTTATTTCATCCGAAAATCAACCCCATCCCCACCCTACCCCTCCCCTTGAAGGGGAGGGAATCAACATAGCCCCCTCTCCCTCAGGGAGAGGGTTAGGGTGAGGGTGGGGTTTTCATTGCCCTTTGTGAGACCGCGGCTCATGAAT